>JBKJNM010000046.1:0-9691 GCA_046593655.1 Lacibacter sp.
GCTGATCGTAAATGGGCCATTGCTACCAAAGAGTTTATTGGCGACGGAAATGTCCGCCCGGATGAGCCGTTCGGACGGGGAAATCTGAAAGCAATAAAAATTGTTGACCTGGAATGGAAGAGCAGTGAGGATGGTCGCCCTGCTACCTTTGTTGAAAGAGAAGGAAGTGAGCGAATCATTCCTTGCGAACTGGCCTTATTGGCTATGGGTTTTGTGAATCCACAATATGCAGGGTTGCTGGAGCAACTGGGCGTTGAATTGGATGAACGGGGGAATGTAAAAGCATCCGAGAAAGCATATCAAACAAACATTCATAAAGTTTTTACGGCAGGCGATATGCGTCGGGGACAATCATTGGTTGTATGGGCCATTAGTGAGGGTAGAGAGTGTGCCCGGAAGGTAGATGAGTTTTTATCGGGCTATTCCATATTAGAAGCAAAGGATTATGCAAACTATTCAATTGTTTGAGTAAATATATCAGTTTATAAAATCTCTGTATTTTTTATATCCAACCCATTTAATATTTCATAACTCTTTTAAATACAATTATTTAAAGGAGTTTTTTTATTTCCTTTCAAATACATTATAAAATATAACATGTGAATTAATTAGAAATTTTCTATGTTTATTTAGATTACTTTAGTTAAATAATAATTAATTACATAATTATTTAATGTTTAACTTAAAAATCGATCGACCATGATTAAAAAAGTAACTCCAAGACAAATCGCCCCCTTCCTTATTTTGGCCGGTGTGGCTATTGCAGCCATATTTATCCCCGCCTTGCCCAATTTTGAGGATAAGGCAGGTGTTTATAATCCGGCAGATATTGCCTGGATTTTAGTAGCAACAGCCCTCGTGTTTTTAATGACACCCGGTTTAGCCTTCTTTTACGGAGGAATGGTTCACCGTAAAAACGTGATTTCAACCATGATTAAAAGCGTGGTTGCCGCAGGAATTGTTGGTGTACTGTGGGTAATTGTTGGATTCAGTCTCGCCTTTGGTGATTCTATTGGTGGGGTTATTGGAGATCCCAGAACTTTCTTATTCTTTAAAGATGTTTCTTCAGGTGCTCCCTGGAGTTTAGCTCCAAGTATTCCGTTAGGATTATTTGCAATATTTCAAATGATGTTTGCAGTAATTACTCCGGGCCTGGTAGTAGGTGCCGTTGCTGAACGTATCCGTTTTACATCCTATGTTCTGTTTACTGTTCTATTTTGTTTATTAGTATATGCTCCCCTTGCACATTGGAGCTGGCATCCCAAAGGATTTCTTGCTGTAATGGGTGCATGGGATTTTGCAGGTGGTACAGTTGTACATATCTCTGCAGGTTGTGCTGCACTTGCAGGAGCTTTGGTATTGAAGCGTCGTAAATCGCATATGGAGAATAAAGAAATACCACCAGCAAACGTACCTTATGTATTAATTGGTACAGGTTTGCTTTGGTTTGGTTGGTTTGGCTTTAATGCAGGATCTGCATTAGGTGCTAATGCATTGGCGGTATCTGCTTTTGCAACAACCAATACTGCTGCTGCTGCTGCAGGTTTAAGCTGGATGTTCTTTGATGTACTCCGTGGTAAAAAACCTTCTGTTCTGGGTTTCTGTATTGGTGCTGTAGTTGGTCTTGTTGCCATTACTCCTGGTGCAGGTTATGTAGGTATTCCACAAAGTATTTTTATTGGTGTTGTTTCGGCTATCATTTCTAATATCGCTGTGTATTATAAACAAAAATCAAGATTGGATGATACATTGGATGTATTCCCTTGTCATGGTATTGGTGGTATTGTAGGTATGTTACTCACAGGCATATTTGCCAATACAACAGTGCATGGTATTGCAGGTGGCCCTCAAGGTTTGTTTTATGGTAACCCTGCGTTCTTCTTTACACAGGTAAAAGCATTAGGAATTGTAGTTGCTTATAGCTTCACAGTTTCTTTCCTCATCTTTAAGTTCATCAACTTTATTCTTCCAATGCGTGTAACTGAAGCTGAAGAAGAACTTGGATTAGATGCTTCACAGCACGATGAAAAATATCTGCAAGGCACCTTGCTGGTATCTAAAGGCGGTCAGATTAAAGAAGAAGAAGTTTCTGAAGCAATTTCTGAATAACTATAAATGATCATATTCAGCTCATTTCACTTAAAACAAAAAAGGTACAGCTGCATGATGTGTTGTTGACGCAACACATCGGCTGTACCCTTATTTAACACTTAAAAACTAAAACAATGTTACGAAAATTCTTTGCAACAGGAGCATTCCTGTTTGCTACAATCATTTCTTTTGCACAAGAAAATACAATGGCGGTTACTACAGGCACTGCTTTAACAACAGAAGAGAAAAAAGCAGGTGATGTTGCTGCGGAAAAAAAGCCTGCACTAATCATTACCGGTTCTGCTGATGCATATTTTAAATATGATTTCAAAAAGCAAGGCTCTAACAGCAAAACAAGTTTTACCAATTCAAATAATGCATTTGCATTTGGCATGGCTTCTGTAAAGTTTGAGCATGCAGGTGAAAAAGTAGGGATGGTTGCTGATCTTGGTTTTGGTACAAGAGCTGCAGAGTTTTCTTATAACGACCAGGGAATCCTTGCGGCAGTAAAGCAATTATATGTAAGTTACTCGCCAACTTCAAAATTAAAATTAACGGCCGGTACATGGGCTACACATGTGGGTTATGAATTGGTTGATCCGCAATTGAACCGAAACTACAGTATGAGTTATATGTTTACCAACGGACCTTTCACACACACAGGTGTTAAGGCAGATCTTGCAGTTGGTAAAAGTGGTTTCATGATCGGTATCAGCAATCCTACAGATTACCGGTTATTGCCTGCAGGACAAATTGAAAAGAAATTTGTTCTTGCACAGTACAGCCTTGCTGTAACTGACGGTATTAAAATCTATGCCAACTACGTTGGCGGTAAAAATCCTGATACATCTATCGTAAATCAATTTGATCTTGTTGCTACAATTGCTGTAAGCAAGAAATTCAATATTGGCTTGAATACAACAGTGAACAGTAGTAAAACCTGGGATGGCGCTAAGAATGCAGAATCAAAAAGCTGGTGGGGCGCAGCCGCTTATCTCAATCTCGATCCTACAGATGTATTTGGTTTAACACTCCGTAGCGAGTTGTTTGATGATAAAGCAGGGGTAAAAGGTTTTGGTACTTCTATTTTTGCAAACACCATTTCTGCAAACTTTAGAGTAGAAGGATTTACGTTTATCCCTGAATTAAGATTCGAAAACGCAGGACTTCCTATTTATAGCGATGCAAATGGAGTGGTGAATCAGAAATCGGCTGTAAGCTTTGTGCTGGCAGCGGTGTACAGATTTTAATCAACTGATGTTGGCCATTTAATTTCCTTTTTTATATATGGCACGCAAGTCCTACTTCGAGTTGGGAGAGCGATGGAGAACCTCCTGTTTTTACAGGAGGTTTTTCTTTTTATATAGCTGGTTCCTGCTGGCTCAGACAATGAAAGCTTCCAAGCCCCCAGATGATTTCAGTTGAATCAATACCAACTACTTCTCTGGTTGGGAAACATTGCTGAATAATTTGCAGTGCCTTCTCATCTTTTGCAGAACGAAAGGTGGGAACAATCACTGATTCATTAGCGATATAAAAATTTGCATACGAGCAGGGCAGGCGTTGTTCTTCATAAATCAATTCATCGGGCATGGGCAATTCAACAATATTCAATTGTTTGCCGTTGAGTAAACGCATCTGTTGCAACTGTTTTAAATTATGTTGCAGCAAGGCATAATTTTCATCGTTCTTATTTTCTTCTATAACAGTAATCACTGTGTCTTCATTTACAAAACGAACTGTATCATCAATATGTCCATCGGTATCATCGCCAACAATGCCTTCATCAATCCAAAGTATTTGTTCAACACCGTAGTAGTTGTTGAGAAACTCTTCTATTTTTTGTTGATTCAAATGCGGATTACGATTAGCGTTGAGCAAGCAGGCAGTCGAAGTCATCAGGGCTCCTTTACCATTGAATTCAACCGAACCACCTTCCATAATAATACCCGGATTGAAAACCGGGATGTTGAAATGCTTTCCAATTAAAGTTGGTATTACATCATCCAGGTCATAAGGAGGATATTTATTACCCCATGCATTATAATTCCAGTCAACAATTATTTTTTTTTGTTCTGCATTTGGGTTAATCAAAAATGCCGGTCCATGATCCCTGCACCATGCATCATTTGTAAGATGAAAAAAAAATTCCACTTTTGATAAATCTACTTCCGCTTTTTGCAAATGACTCAACGCAAAATTCTTCATCGCTTCATCTGCAACATTGATGCGTACAATTTCTCCTTTCGTCAATTCTTTTACAAACTGTGCATAGTAAGGATAAATCGTATGAATTTTTCCCGGCCAGCTTGCTTCTTTATGTGGCCAGCTCAACCAGGTTGCTTCATGCAATGCGAATTCAGCAGGAAAGTAGTAACCGAGATCTTTTGGAGTTGGTGAGTCGGGAAGACCGGAAGACGGAAAGTCGGAAAGTCCGGAAGAAAGAAAGCGACCAGGATAATTGTTCAGTTTCACCTTTTATTTATTTTAATGTTTTACGTAACGCATTGATCATAACAAGAATTTCTTCACTCATTTTATAGATTTTATTGAAATCAGTGTCGTTGATAAAACCTCTTTTTTTGCAATAAAGATGCAGCCAACAACTTCAATAGTTGAACGAAGGGAATACGACAGAAACCTTGAAAATTCAGGATTAGTTTGTCCTGTTGAACCTTCGGCAATATTTAATGCAACGGAATCCGCTGCTCTTTTAATTTGTGATGTTATAATAAACAGTTCATCTTTTGGAAATGTTTTGGTGAGCTTGTTTACTTCATCACTCAAATCAAGTGCCTTTTGCCAAACAATCAGTTTTTCAAATTTGAAAGGCATGTAGATTAGTTTGTGATTGTTAATTGCAAGTCTGGAAGTCTGCAAGTCCGGAAGTTCGAAAGACCGGAGGTTTGAAAGCCGGGAAAACGATTAAAAATTCTGAGTGCTTCTTTCCGACTCTCGGACTTTTCTGTCTTTCCGACTATTCGTCGTCTATAAACCTCTTCGTAATCGGTTGATAAGAATCAATTCTTCTGTCTCTTAAAAATGGCCAATGTGTGCGGTACTGATCAGTTTTTTTCAAATCCAGTTCCTGCACATGCACTTCTTCTGCATCATGCGATGCATTATATAATAAGGTGCCGAATGGATTACTTACAAAAGATCCGCCCCAGAATTGCATGGCCCCATCCTGTTCCAACCCTACACGGTTTACACTCACCACATGCAAACCGTTTGCAATAGCATGACTGCGTTGAATGGTTTGCCATGCATTGTATTGCTCAGTATTCGTGCTTTCATTTTGTGAAGTGGCCCAGCCAATAGCTGTTGGATAAAATAAAATTTCAGCACCCATCAGTGCGGTAATACGTGCAGCTTCAGGGTACCACTGATCCCAGCAAATGAGTACGCCGATGGTTGCAAATTTTGTTTTGAATACTTTATAACCCAGATCGCCGGGAGTGAAATAAAATTTTTCATAATAAGCAGGATCATCAGGAATATGCATCTTGCGATACTTCCCCAGGTAAGTTCCATCAGCATCTATAACAGCAGTTGTATTATGATATAAACCCTGTGTACGTTTTTCAAAAAGGGAAGCAATGATCACCACACCCAACTCTTTTGCAACAGCACTTAAGATTTCTGTTGATGGACCGGGGATGGCTTCGGCCAATAAAAAGTTGTCGTAGTTTTCTTCATCGCAGAAATACAGAGAAGTAAACAACTCCTGCAGGCAAACGATTTCTGCACCTTTGGCTGCTGCCTCTCTTGTTTTAGCAAGGGCCTTTTGAAGATTCTCTTCTTTGTTTGCGGTACAACTCATTTGCACCAACCCAACTTTTACTAAACTCATTGTTTGAAATTGAGGTGCAAAAATACAGAAATCGGTGGGTTGGGAGTGAGTCGTTTTTATATTCTAACCACGGCTTTGGTTATGTTTTGCGAAGCTTTTTGCCAGAATGTTTGAAAGTATTGTGAACTGCATATACAATTACTTCGGTTCCGGTTATTTCAAATACAACAACATAAGGGATTTTTTCAAGCTTTACATCCCTGAGAATGTTTAACGGATCTTCATTAATATATCCATCATGTTCTGGATGCTCAGATAAAGATTGATAGTATAGCTGCAACATATTTAGAAAGCGTTCGCCTAAACCAGTTTGTTTTTCTTCGTAAAAAATAAATATGCATACAGTGAATCATGGTGTGCTTCTTTCGTTACAATTACACGAAAGACATATTATAACCGGGATTTTCTTATGCTGCTTATTGACTCATCTGCCGTATAAGTTTCACCTGGTTCCTCGAGGTAGTTTTGTCTGCGCTGGTGAAACAATTCAATGTCTTCTTTACTATAGCTCCGGTTTATTTCATCTTCCAGCAGGGTATAAATGGCCTGTAATTTTTGTTCATCGGCAGTTTCAATATACAGGTGTATTTTTTCTTTCAGTGAAAGTGAGGCAGCCATATCATTTACTTTTTATAAAGTTAGTTTTTTTAAGTAATGAAGGAAGGTGATTGAAAGGTTCTCACGAAGTCACTAAATATTTTTCAGCCATTCCTTTGCTTCTGCTTCATTGTCAAATAAATTGATTGCAACTTATCTTTTTTATAGAAAGCCCTTACAACCCGGCAATAAAAATGATGTTTACAGAGCCAGACTTGTGGATTTGTGACAGAACAATAAAATCACTTACCGTATTTTAAAACCTTCATCCCTTCATGTACTTCAAAAAAACGTTGATCGGTACCCATATCCCACATGGTGATTTTTGTTTTTACATCGCCATTGGCGAGGAGTTCAAATGTTGCCCTGTTAAAACCCAGCCCTCCTTCAAACGAATTATTGCCTTTGTAAACAAGCCCTTCCATAAACTGGCCGTTCATTTTCAACAAAAGTAGATCATCTTCACGGGTGAATTCAGCCATGCCGTTTTTCAATTTATAAAGTCCTGTAATTTTTTTATAGCCTGCATCATTCAACGCAAAGCTGTTGCCCATCACCACATCAAATTGTACTGCATGTTTATTCTGTGCATTCTTTTTGATTTCTAAAATACGATTCACCGATTGTGGAGAATTTGCTGCGGCATCTTTTGCAATATGCTCATCTCCTTTAAAATAAATCTGTGTAATCAGATCCTGGTGACCCTTGCTTGAAATCCGTAAATGAATATGTGCCGGTCTCCAATCGGTACCATCTTTATATGGTACAGGCACGCTCGTTTTAAATGCATACTTGCCATCCTTTCCTGTTTTAACGGCACCACGAAATCTATAATCATCAGAAGCATTATCATAATGTTCATGTTCATCGCATTGCCATGATTCAACAAGCACATTGGGCAATGGCGTTTTTCCATCCTTTGCAAAAATGGTTCCGCCTAAATGCATTTCTATTCCTGTTGATCCTGCTGGAATCAAGTTTCTTCGCATAGGAGAGCCCGGCCGGTAAAACGGTCCTAATATATCGCTGGTAGTTTCATTGTTTGCTTCAAAACTTTTCCCATTCCAATGAATGGAACCAAATGCAGCAATACTGAATGCGGTTAAAGTGGAGTCTTTTAGAAAGTCTCTGCGTTTCATACTTGATGGTTTGATGGATGATGTGGAAGAGTCTTCAGAAAGATACGTTTTGTGATGGGTTTATTAAAGTTATTTCTATTTATAAAATTTCTTTTGTGCAAGCGCTGCGTAAAAAAATGGATGATTGGAAAGCGAAAAAGAAAACGGGCAGCCATCAACTACTCACAGCAAAGATCTCAGCACTGTTGCTGATAAGTATTGTTACCGTTTTCATTTACTTCAAAAAATTAGCAAACACAGTAATCACAAGTGCATTCACATAATCAATAAAAAAAGCACCCACCAACGGAACCACCAGGAAGGCCCGGGGTGCTACCCCATATTTATCTGCAACTGTTTTCATAACTGCCATTGCATTGGCCACCGTGCCCAGCATAAAACCAATAAAACCACTTGACATTACAGCCGATTCATAATTCTTACCCATCAGCACAAAGGTGATGGTTAATGCAAATAAAATAACAACGATGACCTGTGTTAAAAGGATTGCTGAAAGTGGTATAGCGAGGTGGAACAGTTCCCATAGTTTTAAATCCATCAATGCAATGATGAGAAAAATATTCAATGCAATGCCGCCGGCAAAGTCAATCGCCTTCTGATCCATGATCATCCATTCTTTTTTGTCGTTGATATTCCTGAAAGCAGCTCCCACAATCATGGCACCAATATATGCCGGAAGTATGATGGGGGATTTGGCAATAAAAAAACTCACGACAGATCCCAGCCCCATGATTACACCTACATTCACTAAACTGATTGTAAAGCTTGATTGCTCATGCGCCGTATCAACGATGAGCAGTTCCTCCGTTTCATCCGGTTCGGTTGCAGACGGTTGATGTATTTTTTTCGTCTCTTTCTTTAAGTTGAATTTCTGAATGAGGAAAGTTGCTGCAGGGCCGCCCAGTAATCCTCCGAAAACAATTCCAAATGTGGCAGAGGTGATGGCAATTGTTTCAGCACCTTTTAATCCCATTTCTTCAAACAATGGTGCAAAGGCTAACCCGGTTGCAGGACCTCCCACCAGCGTTACCGAACCGGCCATTACACCAAAGAGTTTCGGTACATCAAATAAGGTGGCAATGCCAATGCCGGCGAGGTTCTGAATGACACAAAATGCAGATGAAAGAACCAGGAACACTATCACTTGTTTTCCTCCTTTTTTCAACAATCCAAAACTTGCGTTGGTTCCAATGGAGGTGAAGAAGAGCATCATGCACAAGGATTGCATGGATGTATTAGAGTGAATATTCAGGAACCGGTCGTGTACAATCAAATTGATAGCAGCAAAAATCAACCCGCCTAAAACGGCAGATGGGATATTAAGCTGTTCAAAAATTTTTATTTTCTTTTTGAGCAACATGCCTGTTACGTAAAGAAGCCCGGCAATGGCCAATGTTTGAATCAGGTCAAGGTTCAATTGGGGTATGTTCGTTTCCGTTGCAGGCATAAGAGTTAGTTTGCAGTGTGCAAAACAAGATAGTTCAACAAAACAAGATCAGGTAATCATTTTTTTGATGCATTACATCATATCAATTGCACTTTGTATAACCAATATTCTGTTACTGGTTTTGGGGGAGCTTACAAAGCTGTCATTGTTGAATCACTTTGCTGGCGCAGGTCTCCCGACCTGCGCCGTTCCGTTACTTTTCTTTTCCGCTTACATTGTTTATTTTGTAATCATGAGCACCAAATACAAATTCACCGATTCGCAAGCCACCTATTTTGTTACAGCCACTGTTGTAGATTGGATAGATGTTTTTACCCGAAATAATTATAAGGACATTTTGCTCGACAGCATTCGGCATTGTCAAAAGAACCAAGGTTTACAAGTACATGCATGGGTATTAATGCCTAATCCCCGCCTGACCGGACGGGCAGGAGCTCCGGCAACATAAAAATCATCCAATTCTATTAGACACAAATGAAATGCTGGAGCAGCGCATGAATTATCTGCATGAAAATCCTGTACGTGCAGGGTTTGTAACTGCTGCTGAACATTGGCAATACAGCA
>JBKJNM010000078.1:0-36286 GCA_046593655.1 Lacibacter sp.
AGCCATTTCTATAGCCAATGCAGAAACAGTAGCATGTACACCACCGCAAACACCACATGCACGGCTGCTAATGTAGGCAGCATCCAAAGGACTACGGCCTTTTAAAATAATTTCATATCCACGAAACAGGGTTGCCATAGAATTAGTAGAAATTACTTTTCTATTTTGCAGATCCACCACACTATGAAAAGCAAGTGCACCGGCTACTCTTGTTACGGGATCATAATCAACATTTTTTAAAAATCCATTTTTGCCCAACAGGTCTTTGAGTTTATCTTCATGCTTGCCCAAATCTACTACCTCGTAAGAATAAGGATTGGCTACACCTTCTTTTAATGTAGCGACACCATTTTCATCAAATTCTATCGGAAGATTTTTAAAACACATATTGATTTTGTTTACAATTTTAAAACTTTTGCAATGGCGCCAAGGTGTGAATTTACAGATGATAAGCCGCCGTGCAATGTATTTAATGCACCATTGATGGTAGTTAGCTTGCCGGTTAAAGGTGAAGTATCATTTTCTATTTTTTGCAATCCACCTGCCAAAGCTTTAAGATGCCCGGCTGCTCTAAATAAATAAATGATTACACCAACAAGGTACACCACTAAGACCAGTACAACGAGTGCTACAACAATCAATGTGGCAATAAATAGATAATGTCCCATACTAATTAAATTTTGCGGCTCTGTCTGCCATTACTCCTTTTATAGTTTCAGCATTGGTATTTATTTTCCCTGCACTGTCCAATATATCAACAGCAACATCTATGGTGCTATTAAGTGCAGTGATATGTTCAGTATTAACAGCGATGCCCAGACCTGCTTCTTTCATTTCTTTTAAATACCGTTCAATGTTTTTAGCAGCTATTAAGGTTTTGTGGAGCAGCCTTACGATGAAAGGAAATAGTATTAATGCAACAACAAGAACAACAATCCACAAAATATTTACGATGGCCGGCATGATTATATGTTTTTTTGTTTTACTGCAGCTTGTATTGTTCCTTCCAGGTGTCCGTTCACTACTTTCAACCCGGCACCTGTGTTCGATAGTGTTTCATTTAACTTAGTAACCTGTACGGGTAAATGACCAGTTTCTGTTTCAATAGCTCTTAATCCTAATCTTAGTTTAGCCAGGAAGCTATTACCATCCCCTCCAATATTTACCAGTAAGCGGTGAATATTTGCTACAAAATAAATTAATGCACTCACAAATAGCAATACAAGTAAAACAGTTAAAAGCATTAATAGAATATACATATCAGCTTGTTTTTTTATGTTCTAAAACACAGGCAGGGCAACCCGGACAGCCATTCGCATGTGTTTCAATAGCCTTTGCCCCACCAATAATCTTTACCGCTGTATTATAAATTTTTGAAACCACCTGGTTGGTTATGGTTAAATAAATGGGTATTTGAATGGTATTATTCGCTACCAGCTTTCCTTCTGTCCATATTTTTTGTACTCCGCCTAAAATTTTTCTTGCCGTGTTGCGAATCATTATTAGCAGGATAGCAACTACAATAGTGACCACCAGTCCCAAGACCAAAGAAATAACCCAGACTTTTATGATGGCTTCATCACTTATACTTTCCATGATATTATTTTTCGGTTTCTTGTAATGCATGTGCCACTGCACCGGCATTATTTAATATTGTATCAGCTTCATTCGATATATCAACGGCTATATGATTCGTATTTTGTAACTCCCAAATGCTTAAAGTATTTTGTTTGATGTTAATTACAATTCCTAAAGCTGCATTAGCCAGTTTTAAAATTCGTTTCGCTGCTATTAAGATAAGAATGAGGAGGACGGCGGCAATTAATACTATGGCGCCGGCAATGGCCAACCCAATATAAAACTCATTATAATATTGTGCATCGTTCATTTTATTGTTGTTTTATTTCATCAACGGCTTTTGTGGATGCCCGTTTTGTTCTTGGTTTAGAACCAGGACGAACGCTATGGCTAAACTGAATTTTGCTGTAAAAATAATGGGCTACTTTCTGTAAATTACTAGCTGGTTCCACATATCCCCATCCAGAAGGCACTTCATTGTTTTTATTCCATAAGTTACTACGATTGGCATACATCATTGAGAATCTTCTCAAATTACGAATGAAATAGCCTGTAGTTTTTGAAACGGTGGATGATACAATTGTACCAGGAGGTTTTGTATAAAACGGAGAAAAATTATCAGGAAACCCTGGCATCGTGCATCCAATACATGGAGCACCAATATTCATACAACCACCCACATGATTCAATGCGCCCCGTTTATTAATATTGCATTGCACCACTGGTCCCCAGCAACCAATTTCAACTAAGCATTCTTTATCGCCGAATTTTTTTGCGAAAGTTCCTTCTTCATAAAAGCCGCCACGGGTACAGGTTTGGTGTACGGTATCAGTAAAAAGCCAGGCGGGTCTTCCAAGACTGTCAAATTCCGGTAAAGGGCCAATGCCCTGTAAGAACATTAATACGGCTGCAACGGTTTCGGTAACATTATCACCTTGGGGTGCACAGCCCGGAATATTTACTACTGGCAATCCTAAAGTGCTTCTGTAATCCTTGCCTAAAAAATCCATCAAGCCCATAGAGCCTGTTACGTTTCCTGCAGCAGCAGGAATACCACCCCATGTAGCACAGGTGCCAATGGCTATAACGGCCGCTGCATGAGGAGCCATTAGTTTTAGCAAATCAGCAGTTGGAAATGGCTGTTGCTCACCATCGACTTCTATTGTACCCTGCGCCGACCAATAACCGCCATTAACATCATTCATACTTTCGTCGCCGATAGAACCTTCATATATAACAACAAACTGTTTACCTAATTTTCCTGCGGCTGCTAAATGGTGCGGTGCCATAAACTCATCGCCGGCTTCTACCGCTAAAACAGGATGATGCAAAACAACTTTAGGAACACCGGGAATATTTCCAAGCATTAATGATTCAGCTGTTGGAGATGTAGCTCCAACGGTAGAGATGGAACAACCATCACAACTCATACCAGCCAGCCAGAAGGCATGTACTTCATCCAACGCATCAGCTTGTAAAGTAGGTTGAGATGATATCATGATGTAATTTTTATGAAAGCTAATTTTTAAAACTCATTAAAGTAAGTTTTTTATTAGAAAACATTTTCTAGATAATTCGATAATACCTAATTTTAATAGTTGCCTTTATAAAATTCATTGTGAAGTATACAAAAAAATATATACTTGACCGGTCGCTTAAGCTATTTAATAATAATGGTTTTGTAAATGTACGGTTGCAGCATATTGCAGATGATTGTAGTATTAGCGTAGGGCATCTTGCTTATCATTTCAGACATAAGGAATCTATCGTTGAGGCATTGTACGACCAGTTAAAAGAACAACAGGAAATATTGTTATATGATTTCCGTACAGCACATTTGTTTGAGGATATAAACAGGCATTTGTTAAGTATTTTTCAACTGCAGAAGCATTACGTTTTCTTTTATCTTGACACATTAGAGGTGCTGCGTGCATACCCTGCCATTAAAGAAAAACATCAACAACACATAAGCTGGCAAATAGAGCAAATTGAATGGATGTTTGAGTTTAATGTTTTCAGAAATTCATTTCGTGAACAGGAGGAACAGAGCCAATATAAAAAATTGGCCTGGTTGTTCTGGATTACTATGGATAATTGGATGTATGCCCGAAAAATAAGTGGAACTGATCATACTAATGAAAACGATTTTATAGCAGATTTATGGTCGTTAATGACGCCTTGGTTTACAGTTGAAGGACAACAGGAGTTTTCAATACTTTATAATAATACAACTCGGCAATTTGCTAATCCGCATCAAAATGAGTAATAGAATTATTTATTATTAGAATAATGAAGGAAGTTACAAATATTAATTATTTAAAAACTGCTGCTGCTCTTAAAAAAAAATTAGAAGAAAAAACATGGCATGTCCATATAACAGGAATGGTGCAGGGGGTGGGTTTCAGGCCCTTTGTTTATCAACTGGCAAAACAATTCCAAATTAAAGGATGGGTAAATAACTCCAATGATGGTGTTCATATAGAATTTAATGCTGACAGCACCGTTGCCGACCAATTTTATAAAAGCCTCCTTCATCATGCTCCTGCCCTGTCTGCAATTACTAACCATTATTTTACTGAAATAAATCATCAAGTCTTCTATTCCTTTGAAATAATGGAAAGCCAGCTTACAGAAGAATCTAATCTGTTGCTTACACCAGATTTTGGAATCTGCGAAGATTGTAAGTATGAATTAACTATCAAAGATAACCGACGTTACCATTATCCGTTTATAACCTGTACACAATGCGGCCCAAGATATTCTATCATTAAAAAAAACCCTTATGATAGGGACAACACAACGATGAATATTTTTGAAATGTGTGAAAATTGTGATGAAGAATATCACGATCCGATTAATAGCCGCCATTTTTCTCAAACAAATTCCTGTCCTGATTGCGCCATAACCATGCAATTGTTAGATAAACAGAAAAATAGTATTGAAGAAGATCAAACAAAACTTATTTCCGCAGTTTGTGAATTATGGGAAGACGGAAAGATCGTTGCTATCAAAGGTATTGGTGGCTACCTGCTTACTTGCGATGCCAGCAATGAAGCAGCTATTAAGGAATTGCGCAGGAGAAAACACCGCCCATCCAAACCCTTTGCCTTGATGTTTCCTGATATAACTGTTTTGCAAAATGAAGTTTATACCCGTGATGAAGAACTCAGTGAATTAAAAACCCCTGCGGCTCCTATCGTTCTTTTGAAATTAAAAAACCGATCCCATACAACAATGGCCTTGGAAGAAATAGCTCCCGGACTTTCCAGCATTGGAGCCATGCTTCCTTACACAGCACTGTATGTTTTGCTGATGAAAAAATTTAATAAACCAATTGTAGCTACCAGCGGAAATGTAACAAATGCAGCAATCATATTCCGGGATTCAGATGCATTGAATGAGCTTACAACTATTGCTGATTATTTGGTTATTAATAACCGGGACATCATTGTTCCTCAAGATGACAGTGTTGTAAAATATACAACTCAAACCAAGCAAAGAATTATGCTTCGCCGTGCCAGAGGGTTTGCACCATTGTATATAAATGATAAAAATATTTTACCCCCTAAAACTATACTTGCCACGGGGGCTCTTTTAAAAAGCAGTTTTACTTTATTACATCATAAAAATATTCATGTAAGCCAGTATTTGGGTAATACAGATCATGTAGATGCCCAAAACAATTTTGAAAATACCCTCAATCATTTCCTTCGTTTATTTAAGTGCAGACCAGAAATTATTATTGCAGACAAACATCCGGATTACTTCTCATCTCATCTTGCCGAACGATTGAGCAAGGAATGGAATATTCCATTAATTAAAGTGCAACATCATGAAGCCCATTTTGCCGCTGTGTTGGCAGAAAACAATTTATTAAATGAAGTTGAACCTGTCTTAGGAGTGGTATGGGATGGCACCGGGCTTGGTGATGATGGGCATATCTGGGGAGGAGACTTTTTTGTTTATCACAAAAGGAAATTGAACCGCATTCATCATTTTACATATTTCAATTGGTTTCTTGGTGATAAAATGGCAAAAGAGCCACGGTTATCTGCATTATCTCTTTGCTATGGAAATAAGGAGGCTGAACAAATACTAAAGTCTAAATTCTCAACTATAGAATGGAATAATTATCATCTGCTGTTATCCAAAAATCAATTAAAAACTTCCAGCATGGGAAGAATTTTTGATGCCATTGCTTCTTTACTTGGCTTAAATGATATTAGTAGCTATGAAGGAGAAGCTGCGATGATGTTAACTGAGCTGGCTCTTAACTTTTTTCAAAAAAATTCACAAGTTCCTGCTGCCTGGCTACAGCATATTGAAGGACAAACTGGATTAGATGCACATGAATTAATGAGTACAATTATTAAAAAAATCAATAGCGGAATTGATAAAGCTGAAATCGCAGCCTGGTTTCATGTGCAATTGGCTCTTATTATAAAAAGAGTGGCAAATGAAAATAATTGTGTAAAAGTTTGTTGCAGCGGAGGAGTTTTTCAGAATGAAATTTTAGTTGATTTACTGGCTGCATTACCGGGTGAAAAGATTACCTTGTATTACAACAAAGATTTGCCTTGCAATGACGAAAACATTTCTTTTGGGCAATTGAACTGGTACCTGTTAAAAGAAAATAATTTCAATTTACCTTCTTTATAATCTTAAAAAAAATAGTATGTGCCTTGCAATTCCGGGAAAAATAAAATCACTTGAAGACCTTAAAGATGGATACATGCACATGGGCAAAGTGGAACTGGGTGGCATTATAAAGGAAATTAACCTTCAGCTGGTGCCCGATGCAAAGGTAAATGATTATGTGCTCGTACATGTAGGTGTAGCCATCAGCATTATTGACGAGGAGGAAGCACAGCGATCTTTAGATTTTCTTCAGCAAATGAATGAATTGGACGAGTTGTATAACTCAGAAGAACCTTTCACCAAAGAAGAAACCGTAAAACAAGCTGATGCAATCATTTCAAAAATGATCACATGAAATATTTAACTGAATACCGGGATCCTGTATTGGCTGCGCAATACCTTGATGAAATAAAAAAAACCGTTACGCAACCATGGACTATTATGGAAGTCTGTGGTGGACAAACACATAGTTTGGTGAAATACGGGTTACTTCAAATGCTGCCTAAAGAAATTACGATGGTGCATGGCCCGGGCTGCCCGGTTTGTGTAACGCCAATTCATTTAATTGACAGGGCCATTTATTTAGCCGCCAACCCCAAAGTGATTATGTGTTCTTTTGGTGACATGCTTCGTGTACCCGGATCCGAAAAAAGTTTGTTGCAGGCAAAAGCCGAGGGAGCAGATGTACGTATTTTATATTCTCCATTAGATGCAGTCATTCTTGCAAAAAATAATCCTGATAAAGAAGTGATTTTTTTTGCAGTAGGATTTGAAACCACGGCTCCTGCCAATGCATTGTCAGTGATACAGGCGCATCAACTTGGTTTAAAAAATTATTCCATCATTGCATCGCATGTATTGGTGCCGCCTGCTATGGAAGCTTTACTGGGCGACCCTGAAACCGTTGTGCAGGCATTTCTTGCCGCAGGCCATGTATGCACTATTATGGGTAATAGTGAATATTATCCGATAGTAGAAAAATATAAGGTGCCAATTGTTGTTACCGGTTTTGAACCGATAGATTTATTGCAGGGAATACTGATGGTGGTGCGGCAGTTGGAAAACCATGAAGCGAAAATGGAAAATCAATATGCACGGGTAGTACGGGAAAAGGGAAACCTGAATGCACAGCAGGCTATTATGGAAATATTTGAAGTAAGCGACCGGATGTGGCGGGGCATGGATGTTATTCCGCATAGCGGACTGGAAGTAAAAGAAAAATATGCGGCTTATGATGCCACCAAAAAATTCAATGTGCCGTTAAAAGAAACGAAAGAAAATGAAACATGCATTGCCGGCGCCATCATGAAAGGATTGAAAAAACCTTTGGACTGCCCCAACTTTGGCACTACCTGCAAACCTTCGCATCCATTAGGTGCACCGATGGTTTCGTCGGAAGGCTCCTGTGCTACTTATTATCATTTTTATTCGGCAATCAATGAAACTAAAAAAGCAGCAGTATAAATAAGTCTTTCGATTATGACGGAAATAACCGAACAAAATACTCAAGTAAAAATGAGTTTGCAGTGCCCAATGCCCAAACTGGACTTTGATATTATTACTTTGGGGCACGGAAGCGGTGGAATGCTTACTCATCAATTATTAGAAAGCGGCGTATTTGATCTTCTAAAAAATGAACATCTGAATACGCATCATGATGGGGCCATGTTGCATCTTAAAAATCCTGTTGCTTTTACTACAGACAGCTTTGTCATAACGCCTGTTTTTTTTCCGGGTGGCAATATTGGCGACCTTGCTGTTAATGGAACTATAAATGACCTGGCCATGTGCGGTGCAGTGCCACGTTATCTTTCACTAAGTTTTATTATTGAAGAAGGCTTAACGATGAAAGAATTCTGGGAAATTTTGGTTGCTATAAAAATAGCCAGCGAAACTGCTGGAGTATTGATTGTAACCGGCGATACCAAAGTGGTGGAAAAAGGAAAAGGCGATAAAATTTTTATTAATACTACCGGCATTGGCGAAGTTCATGCCAACGCAAAAGTAACAGGCAACCAGGTTACTGCAGGTGATAAAATAATAATCAGTGGAAATATTGCTACACATGGTATGGCTATCATGTCAGTCCGGGAAGGCCTGGAATTTGAAACGGCATTAGAAAGTGATACCTGTAATTTGTTTCCCCTGGTGAATATATTATTAGATGAGTTTGGTGAAGACATTCATTTTCTCCGTGACCCCACAAGGGGCGGCGTTGCAACTGTATTGAATGAGCTGGCAAAAGATAACGGTTGGGGAATTGATATTGTTCACAATAATATTCCCTTGAATGAACAGGTAGAAGGGGCTTGTGAAATGCTGGGACTCGATCCACTTTATGTTGCTAATGAAGGAATTTTTATTGCAATAGTAAATGCTTCTGTAGCTGACAAGGTATTGAACACACTCAGGAAAACAGATAAAGGAAAAAATGCCGCCATCATTGGCACTGTTACCACTGAACATCCTAAACAGGTAATATTAACCAGCAGTATTGGCGGCAAAAGAATGTTGAACATGCTAACCGGTGAGCAGCTTCCAAGAATTTGCTGAATGAATATGCCGTGAATTTGCAGAGTAGTACTTTTCTCCCTGTTTTTTTTCTACTTTTATTTTAAAAGTTACTCTAATCATAGCTCAACAAAATAAAGAAACTTTTACAGAAGAAAACTTTTATAATAAAATGGAACTATGACAATATTTTTATTGATCTATGAGAAAAACCAATTTTCGATTCCTGCGATTATTTTATGGTAATTATTTTTTGTATTCTATTTTGCCTTTTCATGTAATATGAGGATATAGTTGGCTCTATAAGGTTTTTTTAAATAAGCCAACAGTAGCAGGTTTTCCTTTTTGAGCTGCTGTGGAATCCAGAAGTGGAAATTGATGAGCAAATGCTGAGCCAGCTGATTGTAGGCTACTTTTTAATGGTTTTAAACAAGGCATTATAGTCGCAAAGGTCTTTTTGTTTAAGAGGGCCATCAGCATTTGAGTGAGGCCTTCAAATACTTCCTGATAAACCGCAGAAACAATAGCTTCCTTACTGCTGTAATGATAAGAGAGGTTGCCAGCTCTAATACCTGTTTTGGCATTAATTTGATGTAGCCTCACATTGGCAATTGCTTTTTAATAAAATACTTGCCGGGCTTCGATGAGAATTTTGTTTCTGGTATTTGGAAATTATGGCTGTGAATAAAATTAGCAAATATGAGTTTTTTTTAGTTCCTCGATTCTTCCTGTTCTTATATACAGTTTAAGTGGAATCTATTTTTAAAATAATTGATCTACTAAAACAAAAAGAAGGAAATAATAAAATGACTGTTTTACTTTTCGATACAAAAAATAACTTTCCTTGATTGACAAGGGTTTTATGGAATTGGGCAACAAAATAAAAAAAAGTTTGAAGTTACTTTCCGTTAACATGTGCAAACAAAGAAACCTATTTACTTCTCCTTACTTGCTCTCATAACGTTCTACAAAAAACGGACTATTGTAAATTACAAACCCAAGCAGTTATGAATTTTTGTGATGGCTGTTTTGGGGATTTATTCAATTATCGCCAGAATTTTTAATCTTTGATGTTCTGAAGTTTCAGGAACTGATCATACTGTTCCTTAAATTTTTCGTATTTGTATTTGCCCTCTACAGGTTTCTCCTTTTTTGATGCGGCTTCATCTACCAGTTTATAATAGGCCTGGGGAAATTCATCAGAATAAATTCCCGGTATCAAGCCGACTTTATTAAATCCTACATAGAGAGAGAATAATAAAAAGAGAGAGACAATGATTATAGAATGATCTTTGAAATGAGTGACCATCTTAAAAGGAGAAACAATTTCACCTCCAACCAACAACTCCTTTTTGAAAAGTGCTATTACTATAAAAATCAGGAGTAGAATGAACGCAATAATTCCTGTGAGCTCAGAAATTTTTTGTGAAAACGGAACAATTACCAATGAAACAAGAAATAGAATTATACTAAGATGAAATAAAACTATAAGCAATGCCAGCATATTGTTCATGGGTTTCATATTCCGGAAGCGTAGGATCATTTTCCCTGTATAGATTAGCACCAGCACGGCACCCGCCGCCGCAAACAACAATTCAACAAAAGAAAAATATATATAAAATACCCTTAGTGCAAAGATGACTGAAAGTATAAGAAGGCAGGCTGGTTCTATTAATCTGTATATATCCTTTTTGCCTTTTTCCCTAAGCACAGATATAAATTCTATAAGGAAAAGTGATGCGAATACAAATGCCACGCCTCCCATGATTTTTAAACCATAACTATTCTGTGCCATGGAAGCGAAGGTACCCATGATAAGCAGGATAAAAAGTAAATAGAATATGCTGTTATACTTTTTCATTAAATGGGTAAGTAAAATATATAATTGAAATCATGTGTTATAAATTCATCCATCGCTTTCCATTTTTGCTCTCCGGTTTCCAATTCCTTTTTACGGCAAGCCTGCCATATAATAAAACTCCGGGCTACTAACTCTTCTGTTTCCGTTAAAGTAGAGGGTATTGCCATTTTAGCCCGGTAAAAGTTTCCTTCTTCTGCTACCCCATATACTCTGCTGTACACTGCAAAAGATTTATTCTGTTCAATAATATCCGCCAGGAGTTTATTCGAAAAAGCATTCAGTTGCCGGCCGCCAATGCGTGACATCATTAATATCCAATTGAACCGGGAATCAATTGCCTGATTAAAGCCAAAATTAAATTGCGAAAAATCAATATCTTTTGATTTGTAAAAAACAGAATCAAGGTAAACAAAAGCAGATGGGTCCGTTTTATTCAAATACATTTTCTCGGCCATAAAAATATAGGCAAACAGTTTCTCATTATCATTCCCAAACTTTTCGGCTAATTCTACAGCTTCTTTGTGCTTACCTGCCAGTGCGAGGTTTACGCAAAGATCTTTCAGTTGATTAAGAAAGAACGTTTTTTCCAGGTATTCATATTTATCTCTTGAAGCTGAAAAATTTTCTTTATCAAACTGCTGATAAAATTTCATTCCAGCCTCTATATCATTTCGGCCAAAAGCCCGGTTGGCCAGCAGAAGACTGATTAAATTTTTATCAAGACTTTTGCCCTGGGCATGCGTTTCTGCTAATGCAAGTATTCGCTCAAGTGTTTTATCGCTTAGCGGATAATAATTATCAAAGGCGCCACCCCCCCCAATAAAAGGTTTATGCTCAAACGCCTTGGCTATCCAAAAATGAATAGTTCCCAAATCAGCCGGGGTAGTATAAAACTCTTCAAACAAATTATGCTTATCAATGAAATTGAAAAAAAGATCGGAATGATAGGTCCAGCTAAACCAACCTTCCATATAATCAGGATAAATAAACATGTGCTTGCGTTTATAGCTGCGCTGGCGTACGCCATCAGAATAATAAGGAAGGGTCACATTTACCATTGCCTCCAGAGAATCTTTACTTACCAGTCTGAAATGATCAACAGCTTGCTGAAGAAGTGAATCCAGGAAAGCAAGATCAGATGGCAGTCCCCGGTCTAATTGGTATTTATGAGTGAACATGGCCATTCGCTTCTTATTTATGGCCAATGTATAATTTCTGTCGGAAGGATCTTTGATTTCCAATATCAGCTTTTCATAATCATCTGCCAGCATATTAAATACTTCCCTGGGGGCAAGGCAAAGGTTGGGGAAAAAATAACCCTTGTACGACCGCAGGATATTTTTTTCAATATTTACCCGGTATAAATGGCTTAAATAACCTGAACGAATTACTGAATTACGGTAAATAGTGAGTGGCGTATTAGATGCGTAATTAGTCCCCAGCCATTTCACTATGCTGCCGGTTTTTTCCCGATGACCAAACTTGTAAAGTATACCCAGTATGAGCGTATAATTATTAAACAGGCTGCCGGTGAAATAATCATTTTGGCCGGATAACCTGATTGTTTCAAAACACTGAAGAACTTTATCGGTTTTACCAAGTGCCGCATATAAAGAAGCAAGGGTATGATGACCCCCATTAAAATCATTGGGAATGCGGCCATTGATTTCATAACTTCCTTTCGGATAGTAAATAGTAAATATGGCTTGGCCACCTGTGTCTTCAAAAGGAGAAAAAAGCTTAAGCAATTCACTTACTTTTTCATCCGTAACATGACCATGAGTTAGCCATTGTTGAATGCCATAATTTAACTCTTGTGGTATAGTAGCTCTGAATAAATTTTTCTCTTTAAAAAAGATCAACGCTAAATTGTATCCTTCATCTGAAATATCACGAAGTAATTTCTCACTTGCTTCAGTAGGATTATAATAATTGTCATAAGCCAGCAGGGTACTGAACTTATTGAGTTCAGTCATTAAGAATGGATAATCTGTTTTTTGGGCAACTACCTGTTTGAAATTTTTCTGAAACAGGTTGGTCAATTCAGATTTGAGAACACTTGTATCATGTTTATCAAATAATAACAACTGCTTATAGGTTTCAATCGCCAGGCTTAATTTTCCTTTGTTTTCCAGTCCGGATAAGTAGGTCAGCATGAAACCCGGTTCATAGCGTTCCCCTAATAAGAGCGGCATAGCTTTCGTATTAAAACCTACTTCCTTGCTTTTCATCAAATCCAATGCTTCTGCCCGCACTTTTTTAATTATCCTGTTGTTTTGTTTTTGTTCCGCATCATACCAGTAAAATCCACTCAATACAAGCATGATCCCTATGGCCAATACGGTAGCAATGCGTTGCGGGCCATATTTCATAAAAGCCCTTGTAACGGCTACTTTATTTGCACTACGCTTAATGAATTCACGAACATCTGCCAATATTGTTTCCGCATCTGCGGTTGCTTTCGACTGGTCTTCCTGAATTTCAGAATAACGTTTTATCCAACCGACATTGGGTTTGCATTTCTTATACCAGTTTTCAAAATAAGAAAGCGGCCCGATGGGCAGCAAATAGCCACTGCTCTTTCCGCTGTTCTTCCAGCGATCTAATTGTTTTTTGAAATCCTCGTAGGTAGAATAAAACTCGAATTCCTGGTTGGCCCATGTATTCAGTTTATTCCAGTTACGTATCAAACTTTCATGGGTAATATCCAATACTGTGTCTGAAGAAATTTCATGTGAAGCAGGATCTTCTGTTATAAACGGCCGGATAAACGAATTGCCATCTTCACGATAAATACTTAATACATCACTTACTACTTTGGGTGTAATGGCAGGTGAATTAATTATACCTGTGATCTCTCCAAGCGACATACGGTTACGTACTGCACGGCTATTATCAATTTTTGTAAGACAGCTAAATGTAAGTGCAATAATTCGTTTTGCTTGTTGTTGGGTGATGGGTTGTTGCGGATTTTTGGAGTTATAATATTCCCATGCATTTTCATATAGACCGCTGGCATGAATTTCAATTACTTTATTCAACCCCGTTTCCTGGAAATATTTCTGCTGAAGCTGAGGTAATTCATCAAACCATTTTTTGAATTTGGGTTGCTCTTCATCAGGCAAATCACTTGCAGGCATACCTCCTACCATTGCATAATGGATAAGGTCCATTTCCTGCCGGCCATGATCGGCTGCAAGCCAGATCTGGCTCAGAGCATGTTGCAGAATGGGTAACTGATCCACCCCTTCTGCAATATCGTACACCAATCGCTCAATTAATCGTTGTGAAATACGATTGCCACTTAATATTGCCGGTTCTTCAATTACCTGTTTCAGATCTTTGCGTTTTAACCGCGGAACAAAAAACTGTGAGAATCCAATGTACTCAGGTAAGCCACGAAATGCAGAACATTGCCCAATATAATCAGAACGCATGGTGCATACCACATACACCGGTAAATTTTTCTTGATGGCTATACGGGCTGTTTCCAAAACAAGGTTCACTACAATCTGCGAATCCTGCGAGGGGGCTTCATTATAAAAATTTTCGGGGTTGGTAAAAAATTCTTCAAACTGGTCAACCAGTATCATCAGGTTGGCCGCCTTTCTTTTTCTGTTTTTCCGGTCAGGTTCTGCTAACTGCTTCCATTCATCATCCGTTTCATCAATATAAAAATCAGAATTGGTGTAAAGGTCAACCAAGGAAGAAAACCCACGTCTCAGTTCAGTTTCAATTGTGGAAGGCTTACTCGCAAAAGTTTCTGCTAATGCTTCTGCCATATTGCCAACAGGGCTTCGCTCCGGACGAAAATCTGCTACCACCCAATTGGTGTATTTAGCTTTAAAAAATCCTGCTCTTGCATTAGGAACAAGGCCGGCATAGATCAGCGATGACTTTCCATCACCCGAAGCGCCGGTTACCATCAGGAATTTATTTTGCTCTAAAAGAGCAGTAATCTGATCTACCTGCAGATCCCGGCCTTTGAAATAAAGACTTTCCTCCTCGGTAAATGACCGGAGGCCGGTATAGGGACATATGGTTTGCTGGTCGATCATTTATTGATTTTCATTTACATAAATAGGATAATTCTGATTGAAGAAAAATCCATTGTCTTGAAATTTCTTCCATTCCTTTATTGGCGATTTTGTCGAAGCATAACCTCGAGCAATTGATACGAAAAAAAACGATTTATCTGCTGAAGAAATAAGACCTGGAGCCTGTTGTTTTGCTTTATACAAATTTTCATTCATTGCATAAGATCTGCTAAACTCTGTAATGGCAGCAAACTTATTAGACGAATTTTTTATTGTTTGATAGGCCAATTTCGAATTCTTTCCGGGATCCTGATACATCCATGCTATGGCAACCTGGTGCCGGTTTGGCTGAAATACAGCCGGGTTATCCAGCCGCTTCATTTCAATTTGAGCCGAATCCAGCAACCGTTGTGCCATTTCGGATTTTTGTTTCCTCAATGTTATTAACTGACTTGCATACCCATACAAAGAAGAACGGTTGACCTCTTTTTTAAAAACATCAAGCAACTTGTATGCTACATCAAATTGATTGTTTGACGATAAATTTGCAATTGCTTTTCCAAGCATTTTAAAAGAATAGTCATTAACAAATGAGAAATTTTTATACTGAAAAGCATTTAGCAATTTATCCGGATGAATCTTTTTCAAATAGGAAATTCCCTGATCCACTTTATTCTGGTTGAATGCCTGTTCACTCAAATGCAAGTAGAGTATATTCAGATCGGAATTTTGGTTTGCATTTCTTTCTTCCAATTTTGTGGCCAGCCGATCTAACTTTTCAAAAGGAATAGGATCACGGAAAAACCAATCGAGTGATGACATGACCACCTGGTAATCTAAAAACCAAAGCTGGAAAAAATTAAAGTCAGCTTCGTTTTCATAAAGGGCATCAAATAAATTGTTACTGATCACATAGTCAACGAAGGAAGAAGAATTAAAAAACTGAATGATTGTTCTTGGTTCGGCTGGATGAAATGGTATCCGATAATCCGGGTACAGAAATAGAAATCTCCTGGGCATACTTATTATATCATTACCTGATACCCCCACGAGTGAGATTGACTGATTTAAATATTCTTTTGAAACTTGACGATAATAATTAATTGCGTCCTGAAAATCCTGATTGTTTCCTGTTACTTCAATTCCTCTAATCTCTTTCCGATAGTCATTAAACACTCCTTCGTTTTTAAGAGCAACAGCCATTTCAAAATTCTTCTCATTCGCTTCCTTAATTTTCAAAATCTCTTCTTTCAATTTAGTAAAAAAGAAAGAAATCATCTGATCATTTGAAAACTTCAGATTCATATTGGAAAATTCCTGTCCGCCTCCTCCTGCATAAAAATTAGCTGCTGAAGTAACATTAGCGTCAATTAATGCTCTTGACACTAAGCGATTGTAAAATTCCGGAGCACTTATTTTTTTCCTATCACAATAACCGTTTACAAATTCATCAAGTTGACCGGTAGTGCCGTACGTATAAAATACAGCAGCGATGTTGGCAGCATTATCAATAAATGTAGCGTAATCGTTTTGGTAAAAACTTTCCTGGTACCGAAGTAATGAATCCATGCATTGCAAAACCTTTCCGGAATTACCCGAAGCGGCATATAAATAAGCCAGTTCCTGGTAAAGTCCATTATGCTTTGGGCCGTAATTTGAACCCCCGTGTATATTCACCTTGTTACGCTGATATATATTTTCAACCCATGGACTTCTTGAATCGTTTTCAAATGGTGAAAGAATGCCTAACAAACCGCTGATGTCCTCTGCAGAAAGTATTTTATGGCTGATGCCGTTTTCCAGCGCCAGATTTAAGTACCTGATATTATCAAAATCCTTTGGTTGCTTTTTAAAAACCTGTAAAGACGAATTAGCCGATCGTTTTGCATTTCGTTGAATTAAAGAATTTAATTTTTCATCGGGGTTAGTATAAAAAGCAAATCCTGCTGTTACGGAGTAATCATGGAGTAACGTAAGTCCTTCATTAATCCCTTTGTTATTTTCCGGGATAACAAATTGCTCCAGTAAACTATCTGCTATTGATAAACTCTGAAAAATTTCATTTCGTGGCTCATAACGGCCCTGCAAAACCAATTGGGTGGCGATTCCTGTAGTTATTTTAATCTTCTGCCCAGGTTCTTTTATGGCATCAATTACTTCCGGAATTGTCAGATTACCCAGAATGAGTTGCTCTGTAATCGGACTAACCGGAAAATTCGGGTTGAGTTTGGGTTCATTGGCAAGTTCAAAGGTTTGCTCTTTAATTGATTTAAGTACATTACCATTTTGCTTTTGGAAATAATCCCGCACTGCAAATGAGCTTAGCACTATAAAAGCCATCAAAGCTAATACTGCGGCGATACGTTTCGGTCCGTAA
The DNA here is from genome assembly GCA_046593655.1 of Lacibacter sp. GTDB lineage: Bacteria > Bacteroidota > Bacteroidia > Chitinophagales > Chitinophagaceae > Lacibacter. Next base: position 17,003 of record JBKJNM010000078.1, read on the forward strand.
CGCATTATCGTTCGTGTTACCACATGCTTTGCTGCACTTTGTGTTAAGAACTCTTTCGCATTACCAAGCACAAGCTTTGCATTTGATAATTTTTTATCCTCCTCTGTATCTTCCGGCAGGTAGCGGGCAATCCAGTAAGCATTGGGTTTGGCCGTATTGAACCAATTTTCAAAATAGGTCATCGGCCCGATTGATAATAAAAATCCGTTTGATTTATCACTTTCTACCCAACGGTTTAATTGTTGTTCAAAGTCAAGTGAAATGGTATAGTTATCAAATTCTTCCTTGGCCCATTGTTCAAGGAATTCCCAATTGCGGATCAAACTTTCGTGGGTGATATCCAGTACATCATTTTCATGAAGTGTATGACTTTCGGAGTCATCAGTAATAAAAGGCCGGATAAATGTATTACCCGGCTCTCTGAAAATATTTAATACAGCACCAACTTCTTTTGTTCCAAATTCCGGCCTGCCTATGATATTTGTAATTTCTTTTAATGTCATCCGGTTACGCACCGCACGGCTCTGGTCTATTTTGGTGAGGCAGGTAAATGTTGTTTTTATTATTGCCCTTGCATCTTCTTCTGATATAGCCTTACCGGTTTTCTGAGTAAAATATTCAGCGGCCTGTTCATAGAGTTTGTTGGTATGGGTATCAAGCACATTCTGCAGGTTGGGTTCATGATAACAAGCTTTGATATGAGGAAGCAAACCTATAAACCAATTATTAAACCTGTCAACCTGTTCATCCGGCAATTCCTGTGCAGGCATCCCTCCTACCATAGCATAATGTATCAGGTCCATTTCTTCATTACCCTGCCCGACTTGGTCATTCAGGCGGGCATTATCAGCCGCATGCCATACCTGGTTAAGGGCATGTTGCAGTATGGGAAGCTGATCAACACCTTCCGTTAAATCATGGATCAATCTTTCTGTTAATCGCCGGGTAATACGGTTGCCGCTTAAAACAGCCGGTTCTTCAATTACCTGTTGTAATTGTGTGCGGTTAAGCCGGGGAACAAAAAACTGTGAGAACCCGATATACTCAGGCAATCCACGAAAAGCGGCGCACTGCCCTATATAATCGGATCGCATGGTGCATACAATATATACAGGCAGATCCTCATCAAGAGCAATGCGGGCAGTTTCTAATAATAAATTAAGCACAAGATTGGCATCAGTAGAGGGTACGCCTTTGTGATAATTTTCCGGGTTGGTAAAAAACTCTTCAAACTGATCAACAAGGATGATGAGGTTACCGGCTTCTCTTTTCATAGCCGCTTTTCCCGCATCATCGGCCTGCTGCCACGCTATTGAATTGGTATCAATATATCTTTTTGAATTTTTGTATAAATCAATAATGGCAGAGAAACCATGATTCAATTCGGACTGAACGGTGTATGGATTGGCAATATCCAATTGCCGGGCAATGGCTTTGCATAAATTATGAAAAGGTGTTCTTTCGGGTCTGAAATCAGCTACACACCACTGCGTATATTTTGATTTTAAAAACCCTGCCCTTGCATTGGGAATAATGCCCGCATAAATCAGAGAAGACTTTCCATCGCCTGAAGCACCTGTAAGCATTAAGAATTTATTTCGCTGCAGTTGTTTTGTAGCCTGGTCAATATCATCTTCCCTCCCCTTAAAATAAAGTGATTCCTCTTCAGTAAAGGCTCTCAAACCTGTATAAGGGCAAATTTGTTCTGCTTCGTACATGGTGGCAACTTACACTTAGTTACAAAATATGTTTGATTGGATTAAATTAATTTACTGTATTCTTTTTTTACTTCCGCAGGAATGGTTTCTTTAGGAATTATGGAAGATGTAACACGGGGGGCCTTAAAATTGCGGGCCAGGTTACTTTGCGGATTGTCTTCGCCAACGAGAAACATGGGGGTTGGAGAAGAAGCACCACCCACCTGTTTCCATATCTGTTTGATAAATGGCAGTGCCCAATCGGCTGCATATTTAAAATACACAACGGCCAGTTTGCTTTTTGGAATTTGCTGAGAAGTCATTTCCCTGTAAGAATCTTCTCCATCAGGAAGAATATTCATGGTTTCTACAGGAAACTCCAGGCTCAGTTTGTCAATAATAATATTGGCATCCACTTCATCCTGCTGATTGAAAATAAAAAAGATATCGGTGTCTTTGGAATCATAAACAGTAGCATCCTGTTTCATCATCACTACCCGCATATCATCTACCAGTTGCATAGGCCCCTGGCTGTTGGAGAACATCATGTTCCGGGTAATGTTGTTACGGATATATTTTATAAAATTCTGCTGTGCAGGTTTCATGGAAACAATGTTCGCCGGTAATTGCCATACAAAAACATTAAAATCAGCAGCCGCATCAATTTTCTTTTTAGCTTCCAAAAACTGGTATTGCGGAAATGAAATTTCCTCATCCGATTCGAAACGCCTGCCAAATTCCCCGCTCAGCATGTGCAGGGAGCAGACACATTTTTGAATCTCTTCAGCAATTTTTCCTTTAAAGGTCTCATCATCGGCAGGGCAGTCAACAGAAGGCAGCACATTAAATCCGGCTTTCTGAAGAATGATAGCCATTTCTTCACGACTTTCTTTTAGATCATTTGATGTCCATGCCAGGTAAATATTAGGTCGCTGCCGATTTATCACCTGCACATTTATTGCCGATGATAAAGAAGTGGAAATAACATTTGGGACAATCTGCCGGGCTGTTGGATGATAAGCAGGTTCTTCAACAGGACGAATTTGCCGACTTTGCTTTATCCCTGAAATAATTTCTTTAATAACATTAGCCAGTTTGTTTATCTGGTTACGATACATGGGTCTCTGCGAGTTGTCGTGCTTTTCATCATCGGTAGGATGTAAAGGACGGTTGATTCCCTGTTCCCGGTAAATAAAATCAATAGATCGTAAACCACCTGAAAGTGCTGACTCCAGTAATTTGGTATCGTCCGTATCAATATCATGAATCTTTACAAGGATTACCCGTGAGGTGCTGTTGCCATTCAATAATTTAATAGTAGTGCCAAAGCTGTCATTTTTTATCTCTTGTTGAAATATCCTGAACTCATTTTTCCAAACCGGGGATGATGTATCACAATATGTTAACGAAATGATTGGAATAAAGATCAGTGAATTTATTTTTGGGGTAGTTGATCCATCTTCATTTTCAAAACCCACCCGTTTGTCTTCAGGATTTTTGTCAAAAAAGATAGTAAGCTTGTCTTTTAATGTGGCACTTAATTCCTGGTTAAGTTTTTCAACAAATTCAGTCACCCATCCATCGTAATTGTTATCGTTATAACGATAACTTATATGAACATCATAATCATATTCAGGAATGATAGATGAATTAATAAGTCTTTTGCTCTTTATCTCATTTACTTCATTTCCGGCTGAAAATATTTTATAAACCTGGATGGGCTCTTTTACATTTTTAAGGTTTTCGATTCTTAAAAATTCGGAGCGGATATCGGTTTTATTAGCTATGTTCCTGTGAACGGATTCAGAAACATAAATACCAGCAGGGGGCGCCAATGCCTGTAAGCGGGAAGCAATATTCACAGCATCACCAAATACATCACCATTCTCAAATACAACTTCACCTTGGTGAATACCGATTCGTAATTCAAATGCTTTGGAATGGAAGCATGCTTCCTGAATTTTTATGGCAGCATAAACGGCATTGCTGGCAGCGGAAAAACTGGCCATCACCCCATCGCCCAATTCTTTGATCCACTGGCCACCGAATTCTTCAATGATGGGTTTTTGAATTTCCCTGTTTTTTCTTAGCAGTTCAAAAGCCTTTTGTTCATCATTTCCCATCATGGCTGTATAGCCGACAATATCGGTAAACATAATGGCAGCTAGCTGTCGGGATTGGCTCATGCAGAAAATTAAGTAATAATATTCAATTCACAGGAGATTTTATTTAAAAATCCGGCAATGAAAAATAGATTAGAATTAAGAATAAATATAAAAGAGTTTTCAACATTGATGACAAAAAAGAGTAGTGTGGAAAAGAGGACAGTAAGATTATTTTTTAGACAAAGAATCATACACTAAGTATTTTTGAACTTACTTTTCGATACAAAAAATACAAGTTACTGATATATCAAGGCTTTTAAAGGATTGGGCAACAAATTGGCAACAAGACTGATTAATCAAAAGAAAACGTTTCTCAAACAAAAGAAAGAAAGCCATTATATCGGGGTAGTTTATTTACTGGTGGCCGGAATATGGGGTAGCTCAAAAAATGAAAAGAAAATACTCTAAAAACTACTGTCTAAGAAATGTACTTCTATAAGCATGCGTTTTATGGAAAGAACCTTCCCGAAACTGAATAATGTCATACGCACATCTAAAAAGCATTTTCAGTTTATTTTCTATTGGTTTTAAAGGATTCCATTCTTTTTAAACTGTTTTATTGTTCCAGGAAGGATTAAAATTCCAATTTGTATTGACCCCAGATTGCCCAATAATTTTATCTGCAGAAACAAATGCTATAATCACTAATATTAATACATGAGCATTTTTTTCATTACAATGCTTTATTTAGTTAACTATTTTAACTCGAATGGATATATTAATCCAATTTGATTTCGTATCTCCATCATCGTTTCCTGGATGTCATTACTCCGTGAATGAGGAACAACATTACTTTCGATTTCTCCTTCTATTATCATATCATTTGCATGCTGTATTTCATAAATAAATCCAAGTGATTCCCGGCCGTCATCGTAAGACTCAACAATATTATAATCCTTATCATATAATTTACAGCCGTAAGCACGCCAAAAATCTGGAATTTCTATATGCCCGGTTTCGCCAAAAATCCTGCCCTCATTGGTCATTCGGGAAATGATGGAAGAAAATAAAGTGGCCGTCACATCCCCATATTGAAAAATCATTCCCAAACTTTCATCAACTCCTGTTAATGTCATGTCTGCAGTGGCAGTAACTGTAACCGGGTTTCTGTTGGTAAGATAATAAGCCAATGCAATCGGGTATATTCCTAAATCGAGCAGTGAACCTCCGGCAAGCCAGGGATTATACATCCTGCCTTCTAAGTTTTTTTCCATAGGATAAGCAAAGTCAGCCTGGATAATTTTTAATTTTCCAATTCTTCCTTCATCCACCCATTCTTTGGCTTTATGAATTGCCGGCAAAAAATAAGTCCACAAAGCCTCCATCAAAAACAGGTTATTGGTTTTTGATAGTTGCATCAATTCTTTAAACTCCCTGTCATTAACTGTAACAGGTTTCTCACACAAAACAGCCTTACCATTTTGCAGGCATTTCATTGCTTGTTCATAGTGGAAATTATGAGTGGTGGCAATGTAAACAGCATCAATATCATTATGGCTGTATAGCTCATCATAACTTAAAGCCTGTGGGATATTATATTTTGATGCAAATGCTTTTGCTTTTTCTACATCCCTGGCAGCAATGGCCACCAGTTCAGCATTTTTCATGTATTTAAAATCATTTACAAATGCATGAGAAATTACACCTGCGCCAATAATACCCCATCTTATTTTTTCTTTCTTCATATTTATCAGCGGGTTAGCAACACTTCACTGGTTGAAAATTTATACCGCATATTTCTGTAAACACATATATCGGTAATATCTTCCGGTACACCCAGTGGCACTGCTCTGAAATTTGTTGAAATACGGTATGCTCCTTTTACCGGCAATACTCTGTGCCAGCAATGGCCATGTAAAAAAATCATGGTTCCTTTTTTGGGTGCATAAACAAGTTGTCCGTCTATATCTGCATCTGGTACACCGGCAGGTAATTCTCCTGCTTTATGTGTTTCAGGATAAATAACAATTTCACCACCTGTTTCAACTGTTATATCATGTGTATATACAAGGCGGTTTAAATTATACTTCAATTTATTTTCTGGCGGACAATCCTGGTGCCAGGCCTGTCCTTTACTTCCCTTTTTGGAAAACATGGCCATACAATACAAATTTTCCCAACCATCTTTAAGAATAGCGCTGGCGATAGCATTCATTTTTTCATTCTTGTCAATAATATCCAAATCATTATTGCCTTCACGGTAAGGAAACCAAGGCACTACTTCCACTGCTGATTTTGTAATAAATTCATCTGTATGTTCCCATTTTGGATCAAGGCCAAAATGTTTCAATATCATTTCATTGGCCTTATCCATCACTTCATCTGGAAAAAAATTTTCAAAAATAAGGTACCCGTTTTTCCAAAACTGTTCAGCATAATGTTGATACTGTTCCATAATTTTTATTTTTTATTCCATAAATAAGTAAACAGGGTGTCTGATGCTTTCAAATATTTTTCTTGAGAGGTCTCTCTTAACCACCATATTTTTAAAGAATCGTTTTTAGTAATCCTGGCATCAATGTTTTTAAAGTAGGGATTCTCTTTCCACATTGGCCTGGTTTTCCATGGGGAGTTGATATAGTGGATGGCTTTAATTACATCGGGGTTATTTTTTATAGTTCTGAAATAAGGTGTAAACCAATCTTTCCATGCCCATTCTGCATCAGTTTGTCTGGTTAAATCAAGTGGCTTACATACATTATTGCTGTCTAAAAAAACAGTACTTGATTCGGCAATGAACAATGGCTTTTTATGGTCTCTTGCAAATTGTACCATCGGATGACTCGAATCTGCCGGAATAAAATAAGAATATGCTACCCAATCCACATAGTCATCTCCGGGGTAAAATGAATCCATTTCTTCTCTGTTAGCCCCTGCACCTTTGGATTGCCATACATAAGCTACATTATTAACACCCATAGAATCGAGTTTAGTTCTGATTCTCTTCCATGCCGGGATATAAAATTCTTTTTTATAATGATTCCAGTCCCATCCATCAAACTCATATCCAATACGGAGAAATACTGGCCTGTTACCCAATCCTTTTAACCAATTTCCTAAGCGGTAAATTAAATCATCATGCTGACCTATTGTTGTAATACTATCATTACCCTGGCTTATATCAAGGCCAATTGCTAAACAGGAGTTTTTAAAATCAAGATCATTTATAGTTAATGACATATTCTCCGGGCCGTCACCCCAATCAATCATACTTGTTAAGCCATCTAACCCATTGTGTATTTTAACTGAGCCTCCCGAATAATTTCCTGGAAGAAAATCTGTGTATTGAGTGAACCCACCTGCCGCCGGAAAATGGTCAAAATATCCATCATTAAACTGAGTGCCTCCAATTGATTCCAGGTCCTGCCCAACAAAAAGAATTACCTCACCATCAGTCGGCTCAAATTTTGCAAGCCTGCTGATATCAAAGGATATGCTTACACTTTTATCCGCAGGTTGATTGTTGCATGATGATATGAATATCAAAAGCAGTCCAATTAAATTTATTGCGATATATTTTCTTTCCATACTATTTCTTTTTGTATTGATGAAGAAAATTGGAATTCCTCTTCTTTATATGTAAACCAATCGAAGCAGGCTGGTTTGAAATTAGCAGTAAGATCCTGGCAACATAGTCCAACAAAAGCACCTGTAAATGCTGGTCGGTAACGAGTACCGCCTTCTCTTACATAATCATCAGATAAGATGCCGGCATTTAAAACTGGTCCTGCTTTTTTCCATTCCCCTTCTTTTACCGCATAATAAAATTGAAGATCAGTTCCATCAAGTGATGCCTTTAAATAGATAGACCCATCTTGAGGTAATAGTAAAGGATCTTCAAATGCTTCAACATGTTCAAAATGATCATGTGAAATAATTTGCAAACAACGTCGTCCGTTATCATTGGCACTTATGTGCAGGTAATGGAAATGAGCTGTATTATAATAGCAAACCAAACCCGCCATTTGTTGAAAATTTTCAGGAGAAAAGTCTACTGATGCAGATGCTTCCATTTTCATATTTTGTATTCTTCTTGCCAATAAACTTTGGCTGTGTAAGGAACTGAGCGACTCTCTGCCATATAATGTTAAAAAACCTGGACGTGCTTTTAAAGAAGCCCAATCTTCTGTTATTGGTATTCTTAACGATTGAAAGTTGATATTAAGTTTACTACTATTAAAATCATCTTTGTAAATTGATTTATGAATACCATTTGCAGGAAATTCTTTTAAGGGAATTTCAACTCTTGGAAGATTTGTTCCGCTTCCTAAAACAGGCCATTCATTCTCGGGCCATTCAACTGTTTCAATAGATGTTTCCCTGCCCAGAATACATAAGCCTCTTGGAGTTATTGGCCTGGCTGTTAAAAAAACAGCTAACCAATTTCCGTTTTTGGTTTGAACAAGATCTGCATGGCCACTTTTCTGCAAATAATAATTTTCATATTCACGGCAACTAATAAATGGATGGTTAGGACTTAATTCATAAGGCCCCTCAATATTTTTCGATCGGGCAATTGTTGCTGCATGTCCATATTCCGTTCCTCCTTCTGCTGTTATCAGATAATAATAACCGTCCTTTTTATAAAGATGAGGGCCTTCTGTAAGACCTAATGAAGAGCCTTCAAAAATATGTGAAACCGGTACTTTTAATTTATTTGTTGCTGTATCATATTCCTGTAAAATGACACCACCAAACATTTTTCCTTTACGATGATCTATCAGCATACTCAGGTACCATTTTCTTCCATCATCATCATGAAATAAACTTCCATCAAAACCACTTGCATTTAAAAATACCGGATCGTTCCAATCGCCTTTTATATCATTTGCCGTAACCAAATAATTTGGTGTATCCTTCCATACTCCAGCGAATGATTTTACATTGGAATACACTAAATAAAAAGTTTCATTATCATAACTAAGGCAAGGCGCCCATACACCGCATGAATCTGGCACACCTTTCATATCAAGTTGCGATAATCTGTTTAATGGTCTTGCAATTAATTCCCAGTTTTGCAAATCCCTTGAATGAAATATCTGAACACCCGGGAACCATTCAAATGTAGAAGTAGCTATATAATAATCATCTGCTACCCTTATAATGGATGGATCGGGATTGAAACCTCTTAATATCGGATTAGTAATTACACTCATAATTTAATTAATTCATTTTCTAATTGCTCCAACGACTTACCTTTTGTTTCCACCACATATTTCCAAACAAACCATAAACAGAAAAACATAAAACCTGCATATATAAAGTAGGTTCCGCTGCTTCCAAATGTTGCTAATTGAACAGGAAAAAAAGTTGCAACTATAAAACTCGCTATGGCATTGGCCGCCCCAACCACCGAAATAGCAAGACCACGCAACCTGTTGGGAAATATTTCGGAAAACATGGCCCACATTACCGGCCCTAATGAAATAGAAAAGCCGGCAATAAAACCTAGAATGCTAATTAGTACGAGGATGGAATTTATATTTATACCATCTTTCAATAAAGCAGGTTTATACGTATCACTATTAATGTCTGTGCCTGCTACTGCAGCTTTAATAGCATCATAAAATTCAAGTTCACTGGCAAATACTTTATCTTTTAATACGGATGCTTTATGGGTAAATAAATTCCTTCTTATTGTAATCGTATTTATTTCATTTGCTGAAAGATCTAAAGTGCTGATAACCTTTTGCTTCTTTTTAAACTCTGCTTTGTTATTGTTTACAACAAATTCGTCAAAGCCAGTTAATGAGGGATTTTGTTTTTTTGCTACAAACCATAATTCATCTATATATACAGATACAGTAGCTGCTTCTATTATATTTTGATCAACCTTGTAAGTTGCCCTTTTAAATAAAACGCCTGTACCTGTTAGTGATAAAGCCATTAACCCAACTCCCATATATAAAAGCGGTTTGCGGCCCAACCGGTCAATAAGAAACATTGAAATGATTGTCATAATTACAAATACAACGCCTAAAACAATGGCTTGCATAAAAGCTGCATCTCTTCCTCCTCCGGCAGATTCAAAAACCATGGGTGTATAATAAAGTATTGCATTGATACCTGAAAATTGCTGCAGAATCCCCAAGCCAAATCCTATAATCAATACCAGCTTCATCCTTTTTGTAAATAATTCTTTTGCCTGAGCCCGAATACTTACTTTAGTTTCTGCCAGCATTGTTTTTTTAATTTCATCATATTCACTCTTTGCATGTTCTTCTCCATCTACTTTTGTAAGTATTTTTATTGCTTCTTCATCTCTTCCATGCATGATAAGCCAGCGTGGGCTTTCAGGAATAAAAAAAACGGTAATAAAATATAAGACCGCAGGTATCGTTTCTACTCCAAGCATCCAACGCCAGTTTGTTAAAGGATCTTCAACTGCTTTTAGAATAAAATAGTTTGAAAAATATGCAGCAGATAATCCAATCACAATTAAAAGCTGATTAAAAGAAACCAACCAGCCCCTTTTTTTTGCCGGAGCTATCTCGGCAATATAAACAGGCGCAACCAATATAGCAATACCAACGCCCAGGCCTCCTATAATTCTTCCCAGAATAAAAACCTCAATATTATTTGCAAAAGCACAGAGCAAACCAGTGGCAGTAAACAGTAACGCTGAGATTAATAAAGAAGGTTTTCTTCCTACTTTATCGCTTAAAGGGCCAGCAATAAGGTTTCCTAAAATAGCCCCCCAAATAATGCAGGAAACTGAAAAGCCGATCATAAAAGATCCATCCGCCAAACCAAATACTGATTTGTAAAAAGGAACAGCCCCTGAAATAACAGACCCATCAAAGCCCAATAAAAAACCACCAATGGCTGCGGTAAAGGCAATGCTGATAATATATAATGACCTTTTATTCATAATTATTTTTCTAAATAAATCTGTTAATCAGGTTTTCAAGCCATTCCTGTTTTCCGCTCTTTACATCAGGCTCACCGTTTTTAATGGCATACTCCCTCAATTCTTCCAATGATAATTTTCCATCTTCAAATGCTTTCCCTTCGCCACTGTCGAACGATGAATACCTTTCTTTTCTGAATTTTTTATACTCAGACTTATTTAAAATTTCATCAGCAATTAATAATGCCCTTGCAAAAAGATCCATACCACTAATATGTGCATGAAACAAATCATCGGTATCAGTTGAATTTCTCCTGATTTTAGCATCAAAGTTGATACCGCCTCCTTTAAAGCCTCCTGCTTCCAATATTATCAGCATTGCTTCCGTCAATTCGTTAATATTATTTGGAAACTGATCAGTATCCCATCCGTTTTGATAATCGCCCCGGTTGGCGTCCATGCTTCCCAATAAGCCTGCATCGGCAGCCACCTGCAATTCATGTGTGAAAGTATGACCTGCAAGTGTGGCATGGTTTACTTCTATATTTAAACTGAAATCATTTAATAAATCATACTGACGTAAAAAACCAATTACGGTTTCGCAATCATAATCATACTGATGTTTACTTGGCTCACAGGGCTTGGGTTCTATAAAAAAATTTCCTTTAAAGCCATTTCTTCTTGCATAATCTTTTGCAGTATGTAAAAATCTGGCAAGATGTTCTTTCTCTCTTTTCATGTTGGTGTTGAGCAAACTCATGTATCCTTCACGTCCGCCCCAGAAAACATAATTTTCACCATTCAATTCTATGGTGGCATCTAACGCTGCTTTTACCTGGGCTGCACCATGGGTAAGCACATGGAAATCGGGATTAGTAACAGCGCCATTCATATATCTTTTGTTAGAAAATAAATTTGCCGTACACCATAATAATTTTATACCACTGTCTTTTTGTTTTTGTTTTGCGTATTCCACCAAAGCCTGAAGCCTACTGTCGTTTTCAGTAATGTTGTTGGTATAATCAACCACATCCACATCATGAAAACAATAGTATGGAATATTCATCTTGGTAATAAATTCAAAAGCGGCATCCATTTTATCTTTGGCCCGTTGCACTGGATCAGTTGCAGCATTCCATGGGAAAATATGTGTTGGCTCTCCAAACGGATCTCCACCATTTCCGCAGAAAGAATGCCAGTACGCACATGCAAAACGCAAATGATCTTTCATAGACTTATTCGCTACAACTTTATTTTCATCGTACCAGCGAAAAGCTAGAGGATTATCTGTTTCTCTCCCTTCAAATTTAATAGCAGAAATCCCTTTAAAATATTCTTTATTTCCGGTAACAACTTTCATCTTACTATATTTTTAAGTTATTATATTCAGTTTATATTAATGACACTCTAATTTGTTGTTTGTTTTTTTAGATGATCATTTAATAAATTCTTCCATTGCTCATAAAATTCATAAGTAGCTGGCGAGTGTTCAGGTTCTGTTACAGAAATTGGCTTCCTGTCTTTTGCAGCACTGGGAGCATCTTTATAAATACCGCTTCCAATGGCCGCACCAATTGCAGCACCATAACTCCCATCACCTTCATAAAATTCAATAGACACATTATTAATATTGGCAAATGTTTGTGTAAAAACATTACTTAGGAAAAGATTTGTTTTTCCTGCACGGATAACTCTTGGGTTCAAATTATTTTCCCGCATGATATCCAAACCATACCGGAAAGAAAAAGCGATCCCTTCCTGCACGGCACGAACCATGTGTGCTGTAGAATGAATATTAAAATCAAGATTATGAAAATGGCCCCCTATTATCTGGTTGTTCAACATACGTTCAGCTCCATTACCAAAAGGAATTGCAAATAGACCATCAGCCCCAACTGGAATTTTGGATGCAGCCTCATTTAATCCATCATATGTTTGATTAGTATTGCTAATATTTTTGATCCATTGGTTAAAAATTCCAGTTCCATTAATACATAATAAAATTCCGATACTTATTAGGTCAGGTGTATAATTTACATGGGCAAAACTATTAATGCGGGAATACGGATCATATGACAGTTGATCACTAACACCATATATAACACCTGAAGTACCAGCCGTGGCTGCCACTTCGCCCGGCTGAAGAACATTTAATGATAAAGCATTGTTGAGTTGATCACCTGCTTTGTAAGACACCGGGATTCCTTTTTTTAATGATAATCTTGATGCCACAGTTTCTTTAATAATTCCATGTGATGAGAACAATGGAGTTAATAATGGAAACAACGACAGGTCAAAACCAAAGTAGTTAAGTATATCTGTTGAAATATTATTCTCTTTAAAATCCCAGAAGATACCTTCTGATAAAGCTGAAATGGTTGTAGTAATCTCGCCTGTAAACTTCATCGCTATAAAATCACCTGGCAACATGATCTTATCTATTCTTCCAAATATTTCGGGTTCATTTTCCTTTACCCAAGCCAATTTAGTTGCTGTAAAATTTCCGGGTGAGTTCAACAAATGAGATAAGCATTTTTCTTCTCCTACTTCATGTAATGCTTTATTACCAATTTCCACAGCACGGCTGTCACACCATATAATGGAGTTGCGAAGAACATGCTGATCTTTATCCACCAAAACCAATCCATGCATCTGGTATGCAATACCAATAGCAGCAATCTCCAATGGGTCGTATTTACCAGTTGAATGACATTTTAAGATTGCTTGTTTCACAAACTCCCACCATTGGTCAGGACTTTGTTCGGCCCATCCTGCAAAGGGAATAATAATTTCGGCTTCTGTTTCTGGATAAAATACTGTTGCCACACATTGTTGTGTTGAAGCCTCTACCACAGAAATTTTTACCGAAGAAGTACCTAAATCAATTCCAAGCAATAACATAAAATTGAATAAAAATTAAAAATAACCCCGGCTAGATAACCGGAGTTTGTCAGCGACTGCTTATATCTGCTTTATGAAAATATATTAATACCCAGAATTCTGAGAAAGAACAGAACTACCAACTAAATCAATTTCTGATTGTGGAATAGGTAAATATTCATCTCTGTTTGCTGTAAAGTGTTTAAATGCCAAAACAGTTGCTGCATCACCCCACCGCACAAGATCTGTAAATCTATCCCAGCCTTCAGTTGCCAACTCTAACCTTCTTTGAAGTTTTACATCCGCTAGTGTGTATGAGGATAAATTATGAGATGAATTGCCATATGCTCTTTGTATTACCTGGTTCAATGATGTCAATCCATTTCCGCCTGCAAACAAACAAGCTTCTGCATGCATTAATAACACATCAGCATATCTGAATACTTTTTCATTTAATGGAAAACTTCCCCTGTTAGAATAGGTCGCAGCTGTTGCTGCTGGGATCAAAAATTTGCGGCAACTTGCCATTGACTGAAGTGCTTCGGGGACAGTCCAGAAATACTGATAATATTGAATGCCAATATCCCACCCGGTTTGATTGCTAAGGTCAGGAAATCTTGTAGCTGAATCAATGATGGTTGCATCCTTTCTTGCATCGCCAGGCTGGAATAAATTAACCAAGCTTTTTCTGGGGACACAATTACCAAAACCACCTGCGGATCCGTTGAAAATAAAACCAAACATCTGGTATGATGAGGTGCCCTGGTTTTTATATGCATCAGCGGACTCAAATGCATTATTATAAAATCCAGCTTCATAACCGATTTCAAATATTGACTCCTTACCATACTCATTTGACAAACTCCAGTTAGCAGCAAAATTCGTTTCAAGCTGATAGCCTAATGCCATTACTTGTTCGCAATGTTGCTTTACCTGGGTGTATTTTTTTTGATACAATTCAGATTTTGCAAGCAGGGTTATTGCTGCGCCTTTTGTTGCTCTGCCTTTATCACCAGCATTACTATATGAATTAGGTAAAACCGGAAATGCTTCATTCAAGTCCTTTTCTATTTGCGCATAAACATCCGCTTTCGGTTTACGTGGAAATTTCAGATTGTCGCTTGTACTTCCGATATAATCCACTACTAGTGGAACATCACCAAACATTTTTACCAGCTCAAAATAAGAAAATGCACGTACAAATTTTGCCTCTGCAAGCAATCTTTCTTTAAGACCTGCAGTTTTAAAATCATTAAAATCGGAAACATATTTCACGGCTGTATTTGCCCTTGCAATAGCAGTATACCACTTTCTCCACATGGCAGTAATATTGGTATTATTAGGTTTAATATTTCTTAGATCATCAAGTGGGGCACCGAATGTCCAGTATGCTGCCCATTGCGAAAGGCAGTTGTCAGCACGAATATCCTGCCACATTACAGGATACATATGAGTTTGGGGGCCGTTAATTACCTGCCATTGTAGCGGATCATAAGATGAATTCAATAAAGCAGTAAAATCAGCTTCTGTCTTTATTACATCGCCACTTAATTCAGTTATGGGTGATTTTTCCAACAAATCTTTTTTACAAGACGAAACTGTAATGAGAATCAATGCTACTGTTAGAAAATATGCGGCTTTTTTTATTATATTCTTTTTCATTTTGTTTATCTTTTTTGATAATTAAAATCTTACCTGAATACCAAATAATACTGTTCTTGGTTGAGGATAAAAACCTCTGTCTATACCCATATCTAATACAGATTGACTGAAGGCTTGCCCGATTTCCGGATCAATACCATCATATTTTGTAATTACAAACAGATTTTGACAGGTTATATACACTCTGCATTTCGAAAGGCCACCTTTTTTAATTAATTTCTCAGGTATAGAGTAGCCCAATGAAAGTGTTTTAAGTTTTGCAAACGAGCCATTTTTTACATAGAAATCTGAAACTTCTGTTTGATTTGTTCCAGTACCACCAGTGCCCAAAATATTTAATGGTGCCCCTACTTGCCCATAAGAAACAGGTCTGTTAGAGTAAGTAGCATCGAGCCTAACAGTTGCATCATAAATTTTATTTCCATGAGAGCCATATATAAATCCAATGATATCAAAACCTTTAAATTCCGCACCCACAGTAATTCCGTAAGTAAAATCAGGTAATGGACTTCCTATAAAACTTTTATCGCCTTCAGTTATTCCAGATTTACCATCCAAATCCTGAAAAATCATATTCCCATTAGCATCGATATTTTTAAGTTTATACCCATAGAAACTTGCTATGGAATGTCCAACATCAGTTCTTGAAATTGGGGAAGGAAAAATAAATCCAATTTGACCACTGCTTAAAGGCTGACCTATTGAACCAAGTGAGGTTACCTCATTTTTATTATAGGCAAGATTAAATGCTGCATTCCAGGAAAAATTCTTTTTATATGCTTTTTTATAACTTACTAAAAACTCAACTCCCTTATTATTTACGTTAGCCACATTTGCTGCTGCAGAACCCAGACCAGTATAAATTGGTGTTCCAATAGGAACCAGCATGTCTGAAGTTTTCTTATTATAGTAATCAACACTTATGCCTAAAGCATTATTAAATGCGTTTATATCCATACCAATATTAGTCTGTGAAACTTCTTCCCACTTTACTTTTGTATTGGCAAGAAAAGGAACAGAAATACCGGCAGTATTTTGCCCCCCGAAGGACGGGCCTGACGTTGGATCAAAAACAGTACTATATTGATAGTTAGCAATATTATCATTACCATTAATACCCCAGCTTCCTCTTATTTTAAGCAAGTTGATAACTTTTGAATTCTTTAGAAATTCTTCTTCGGATGCAATCCAGCCGGCAGAAAAAGAAGGGAAAATACCAGTACGGTTATCGGGTCCAAATTTTGAAGATGCATCACTACGAACAGAAGCAGATAAAAGATATTTTTGCTTATACCCATAGTTTATTCTTCCAAAAAATGAAAGTAGACCTGTTTCAAAAGAAGGATAGAGGATACTGTAATTAATGTCATTCACATCTCTGATCAATGAAAAATTTATATCATTGAAATTATTAACCAAAAAATCTGAGCCCTGTTGTTGACTTGCTGATCCCTTTGAATTTAACACAGATGAACCTGCAAGAATATCTAAAGAATGATTATGCAGATTGGCAAAAGTATACTTTGCATTTCCTTCCCATTGGTTATAAGAAGTTATGTAATTGGCTTCTGAATAAGCAGCATTCAAATTCGAAAAATTTTGTTTTGGCCTGAAGTCAAATGAAGGAAAAAAACTTTTTGAAAGTGTCCTGTCTTCATAATACATAAACGAAGAATTAATCTCCAAGTTTTTAATTGGTTTCCATAAACCAGCCACATTGTATGTATTAATACTAGTGTTGGCCCTGTTATTACTTAATAGCAATGCAAGATGAGGATTTGTTACAGCGCCTACGGCAGGTAAGGTTACCCCATTTACAACTATAGGGTTATTTAAATCCCCCATATTAAAAGGAATAGTTGGATCTGTTAAATCAAATGCGGGATAAATAGGTGGCAATGCACTTAAATAATTCATCAAAGCCACTCCCGTTCCGGCCTGATTTTCGTATAGGAAATCTCTTTGAGATCGCACTACATCCATCCCTACTTTAATGTTTAGGTTGCTAAGTATATCTGCATCAAATTTGAATTTTAAGTTCTTACGGTTGTAGTTTGACTTACCAGATTTACCACCTACCAAACCATCCTGATCAAAAATGCCACCCGAGATATAATAATTATAATTTTCGCCTCCATTAGACAATGATAGACCAATATTTTGCATTGGTGAATTTTTTTCAAATACACTTTTATACCAATTGGTATTCGATAATTTCTCCCTGTTAGCGTCAGAAATTTTATTGGCCGGAGTAAGGTTCAGGTCCTGAAATTTATTATAATAAGAAACATATTGATCTCTATCCATAACACCAGGGATCTTTCCCAGGTTCTGAAAAGCTGTATATGCATCTATTGATATAACTGGTCTATTACCATTTCTTTTGCCTGCTTTTGAAGTTACAAGTACAACACCATTAGCTCCCCTTGCACCATAAATAGCTGCCGAAGATGCATCTTTAAGTATACTGATGTTATCTATGTCAGCTGCGTTTAAATAATTTAAATCGGGCACCTGCATACCATCAACTATAAATAAAGGTTGGGCGGATCCTGCGGTACTTGTACCTCTTAATCTTATTGTAAGTGGCGATCCCGGAGAACCTGAGTTTTGGGTTACAGTAATCCCGGGAACAGTCCCCTGTAGTGCCTGCTCGACCCTATAAACAGGTAACGATGCAATTGTTCTGGAATTAATAGTTGAAACAGCTGTTGTAACAAGTTTCTTATCTTGCTTTCCATAACCAATCACTACAACTTCAGTTAAGCCCCCAGAAGAAGGGATTAATGCAAAATCTAATTTGCCATTTTGTTCAACTGCTTTTTCCATTTGATTCATTCCAACAAACGAAACGATAATAATTGACCCCGACACAGGTACTTCAATCACGAAATCACCTTTTATATCAGTAAGAACTGATATGGAAGAATTTTTAACTCCTACTGAGGCACCGCTTAGCGGTTCACCTGTAAATGAATTAATAACTTTTCCGGTCACTTTAAGCCCCTGAGAAAAGGCTTCTGAAAAAAGGCCCGTTGTAAGAAACAGGCATAGCAGTAGTTTAATTTTTTTCATATAGCTTTTAGTTTTAAAAAAGTTCATAAAATTTATAATAGTAAATGTCTTTATGACTATATACTTATTGTAAATTTGACTACAATATAAAATAAAATAAATCACTTTACCAAATATTTTTTAAAGTTGATGTAAAAAAAATGTATAATATTTGATTTCCCCTAGCAAATATTTTTAAAAAATATAATCAAAATAACTATTAATTAATAAAAGCGATAGACCTATATTGATGTATAAAGTTTTTAATGATTTAATTTTTTATATATTGCAAAACAAGCAACTTTTAAATTGGCGTAAAATCTATTAAATGAACTTCTCAGATGAAATAATTGATGCCCTATCTATAGATTGTGTAATCTTTGGATTTAGCAATGGTATTCTCTCTGTACTACTAGTAAAACATGGCCAAGGTGTAACAAAAGGGCAATGGGCCTTGCCTGGTGGTTGGATTAAGTATAATGAAAGTATTGACGATTCAGCTTACAGGATATTGACAGCACAAACATCTGTAACAAAAATATATTTGGAACAATTCAAAACGTTTGGCAATGTTCATAGGTTTCCTGATAAGAGAGTTATTACAGTTGTGTATTATGCACTGGTAAACAAAGAGAGTTTTGAACTCCATGCCGGTATAACGGTGTCAGATGTACAATGGTTCGAGATGAACAAATTACCACAAATGGCATTTGATCATAAAATTATTATTGATAGTTGTTTTGAGTTTGTACAACATAAGGTACAGCACGAACCAATTGGTTTCAATCTACTTCCCAAAAAATTCACGTTACTCCAAATACAAGAATTATACGAAGCTGTACTCGGTAAAAAACTGGATAAACCGAACTTCAGAAGGAAACTTTCTAAAATGGAATTGTTAGTTGCCTGCAATGAGAAACAAACTGATGTACCTCACCGAGCAGCAAGCCTTTACCAGTTTGACAAAAAAATTTAT
>JBKJNM010000152.1:0-7005 GCA_046593655.1 Lacibacter sp.
GTACTTTGTGCAATTTCACTTTCATGATGCGGAAACAACAGATCCATTCCTCCTCCATGAATATCAAACTCAGCACCGAGATATTTGGTAGCCATGGCCGAGCATTCAATATGCCAGCCCGGAAATCCAATACCCCAGGGGCTTTTCCAGCGCATGATATGTTCAGGTGCTGCATTTTTCCATAAAGCAAAATCGGCACGGTCTCTTTTTTCTTCCTGTCCTTCTAACTCTCTTGTAGTTTCCAGCAGATCATCCAGTACTCTTCCGCTTAATTTTCCGTAATCATAATTGGCTGCATATTTTTTTACATCAAAATAAACAGAGCCGTTCATTACATAACCATAACCGGCTTCAATGATCTGTTCAATCATCCCGATTTGCTCAACTATATGGCCCGTTGCCGTTGGTTCAATGGAAGGAGGAATCGTATTGAACTGATCCATGGCCCAATGATAGAGGTTGGTATATTTCTGCACCAGCTCCATTGGTTCCAGTTTTTCGAGAATGGCTTTCTTTGAAATTTTATCTTCGGCTTCTCTGCCTTCTTCTTCAAAATGTCCGGCATCGGTAATGTTACGAACATAACGAACCTTATATCCTACATGTGTGAGATAACGATACAACACATCAAATGTAATATAAGGGCGGGCATGCCCCAGGTGACTTTCGCCACTAACGGTTGGCCCGCATACGTACATCCCCACATGACCAGGAGTGATTGATTGAAAAATTTCTTTCTGACGTGTAAGAGAATTATAAACTTTTAACTGCGACATAAAAATGGAATGATAGGAAATGAAGAGTGGAATGAACGGGCGATCATTTACAGAAACAGCAGCAACAACAATTTCTGGAAACATTCTTCATTGAAACAAAGATAGGATTTCCGAGGTTTAGTTTTTTGGCAAATTAAAATCCGCAATCACGGGGTTATGATCACTCAGCGATGGCCTTACAACCTGTACCTGTTTCAATACAAGTTCTTTACTGTGCAGTATATAATCAATACGGAGTGTAGGCGACAAAAACTGAAAGGTTCGGCCAATGCCCCATCCTTTTTCTGTATAGGAATCAAATAAATTGTGGCTGATTGTTTGATAAGCATAGGAGTTGGGTACATCATTCATATCGCCACAAACAATTACCGGGTATGGGCTCTTACGTAATTCTTCCTTTACATCTGTTGCCTGCGAAGCCCGCAACAGGTAGGCTGTTTTCATTTTACGCAGAATGGTGCGGCTGTTCCGTTGCACATCATTCATATCCTGCTGATCAATATTTTCAATGAATTCATAATCCTTTTTTGCAAAGTGCATGCTTTGCAGATGAATATTGAAAATGCGGATGGTATCTGTTTTCACCAATACATCGGCCCATAAAAATGTATGATTGTATTCTTTCAAACTTTGCACTTTCTGCCAGCGAAGAATAGGATAGTTGGAAAAAACAGCAACACAAAATGGATGATAGCGTTCGTTCTTTTGTTTCAGGTTGGTGTGTACGCCAAAAGCCCTGTCGTTTGCAGCAATAACATATTGATATCCTAACCGCTTTCTTACTTTCTCCAAGGTGTTGGGCGATGAACTGTCTAATGAAAAAACCAATTCCTGCACGGCAAATATATCTGCACTAAAATCTTTTGCTTTTTGCAGCATTTGTTCGTCGAGCTGACCATTGTTTTCAAAAAAATTGAAGAGATGAGCGTTCCAGCTTGCAATGCGTAGATTAGACTGATGAATGTTTTGTTCTTTTGCGGATGGATGAAAGCCAAACATAGCACCAAGTAAGCTCCAGCAAAGCAAAGAGCTAAGAAGAGGAATCCATACCAGCCTGGGTTTAACGATCAACCAAAAAATTAAAAACCCTATTTGCAGTAATACAAAAACCGGCAGCAGTAAGGCAAACACATTAATGAACCAGGAAAAGCTTTGATTAGTATATGGCAGGATGTAAAGCAACAACATACAAATGCTTACACATACATTACAAGTAATGATGAATTGCTTGGTAATCTTGCGGAAAGTTCCGGCCATGGTTGTTACAATGTTTCTTTATCAGCCGCTTTTTTCAAAATATCTTTTTCTTCCTGGCTCAATGATTCGTATCCTTTCTGGCTGATCTTATCAAGGATATCATCTACACGTTGTTGTGTAATATTAGGTTTGCGTGAAAACGGTTGTTGCCCTTTTGTGTTGTAAAATACTTCTTTTTGAATGCTTCTTTTTTTTGGCTTGCTGGCAGGATCGAATAAATGAAAAAACCAATTATAACTTCTGTGCATCCAGTTACCCCAATCAATTCCTCTATCAATAAGTTTCATATAAATGAAGCCCATCAATGCACCGCCTAAATGAGCAAGGTGATAGGAAAAAGATGTGCTGCCCAGTCCTGCAAAATCAATGATCACATAAATTAGTGTAATCACCCAAATAGGAATGCCTCCATTGATCATGGGAAACACACGGTAATCAGGAGCCGTAACTGTTGCAGCAATAGCGATGGCCATTACACCTGCAGCCGCCCCTGTATAGGATGCCGTTTTTGCTAATTCATTGAACTGCGGAAAAATATTCATGGACAATACAAACAAAAAAGCACCGGCCAAACATCCATAAATAAAAATGGGAATGATGTGGCGGTTGCCCAGGAGGTCCTGCAACAAATACCCAAAGGCCCAGAGAAAAAGCATATTGCCGATCATGCGCCATACATCGGCCTGGCTGATCATGTGAGTAATAATAACCCATGGCCGGGTAATCAATACGGCGGGATTGGCGGGAAGTGAAACCCAATCGAGGATTTGTTTCTGATAAATATCTAATGAAATAGGAGTAAGCTGATAAACGATTTTGATAAATACCAGTATTACAAATACCATGACGTTGATGAAGATTAATGCCATTAATGAATCGCCATCTTCCCCAAACCTTATTCTCCTTTTCTGCTCTGCCTGCATGTAACTCATAGATCAATCATTTATCAGTAAAACGTATTCCGGTTCTTTTTGTTCCAATAAAGTACTAGTATAAAACCAACCAATGCGCCTCCGAGGTGAGCAAAATGCCCGATGTTATCGCCTTCTATCCGGTAAAGTCCACCAAACAAATCAATCAACACATATACAGGTATAACATATTTTGCTTTTACCGGAACAGGTATAAACATGATGTACAACTCCGTATTGGGGAACAGCCAGGCAAAAGCTGCCATTACTCCCATGATTGCACCCGATGCGCCTAAGGCAGAATATTGTTCTTTGTAAGTGTCCATCACCTGTTGGGTATATCCGCCATATTCTAAAGCAGCTGCACTCTTTGCAAACTGTTCAGCACTGAAAGGAATAGTAAGCTCCACAAAAATGGAGGAGCCTAATCCACAAATCAGATAAAACAATAAAAATTTTTTACTCCCCCAAAATCGTTCTAACACAGAGCCAAAAATATAAAGGGCAAACATATTAAACAGAATGTGACCAAAGCTTTGCGGTGAGTGCATAAACATATTGGTTACAAGCTGAAAAGGTTTAAACAAAGAAGATTTGTAATAATGTAAAGCTCCCAATTCGGTAATGTCAATCTGCTTGATAAATAGCTGTGCCATATACACCAATACATTGATGATAATGAGATTGAAAACAATGGGGGCGCTTCGTTGTATGCGGTTGCCGGAATCAAAATATGACATAATACAAATTTAGCTGTTCTGTTTTAACTTTCTGGTAAGACCCGTAAGGTTTCCATTGCAGAATTAAATGCTTTCAAACATGATAGTTCCGTTCTATTAACGAAGCACCAGGGCTGCCACATTCTCTATATGATGCGTATGCGGAAACATATCCACCGGCTGCAATTGCTCTACGAGGTATTTTTCATTGAGCAGTTGCAGATCCCTTGCCTGTGTAGCAGGATTGCAGCTTACATATACAATACGTGGTGCAGCAATATCCAGTAATTTTTTCACCAGCTTTTCATGCATTCCCACCCGTGGCGGATCGGTAATGATCACATCAGGACGGCCATGAGCTGCAAAAAAATCATCATTGCAAATATCAATCACATCACCTGCATAAAATGAAGTATTGGTTAAGCCATTCACGGTTGCATTTTCTTTTGCATCTTCAATGGCTTCGGCAACAGCTTCCACTCCAATGATCTGTTTGGCCCCTTTGCTGCAAAAGATCCCGATGCTTCCGGTGCCGCAATACAAATCATACAATATTTCATTCCCTGTAAGCTGTGCAAAGGTTCTTGTTACCTTATATAACTCTTCGCCTTGCTTGGTATTGGTTTGAAAAAATGATTTTGGTCCGATCTTAAATACAAACTCCTCCAGTTTTTCAGTTACATATCCCTTGCCGAAATAAGTTTGCGGCTGCAGATCATAAATGGTATCGTTCCATTTTGGATTGATGGTGTAGAGCAAGGTGCTGATCTCAGGAAATTCATGCAGCAGCGCATCAAACAATAATTTCCTGTTTGCTTCATCTTCATTTCCAAACGTTATGTTCACCATTACTTCTCCGGTGGTTGTTATTCGAAAGATCATGGTGCGTAACCATCCTATATGTTCACGGATATCATAAAACGAAAACTGATGCCGCTTTGCAAACTCCCGTACAAAATTGCGGATAGCATTGTTGGGTTCCCGTTGCAGGTAGCAGGTATCAATATCTATCACCTTATCAAAGATGCGGGGCACATGAAAACCTAAAGCCCCCTCCCCGAACTTCGTTCCTTCCGTACCGGAACCCCCGGAGGGGGAGGAGCCAGACCCCTCTAATTGATCAGTTCTGTTTTCTGTTTCTTCCGTTTTGATTCTTTCTTCATCTCTTTTAATTAATTCTTCTCTTGTTAAATAGCGTTTATTACTGAATGTATATTCTAATTTATTACGATAATACTTAGTTTCCTTTGCTCCAATAATGGGCAACAGTTCGGGCAATTCAATACGGCCAATTCGTTTCAGGTTTTGTTCCACTTCCCGTTGTTTATACTCCAGTTGTTTTTCATAAGGCAGCATCTGCCATTTGCACCCGCCGCATAAACCAAAATGCTTACAGAATGGAGTTGTACGCTGAGATGAATAGGAATGGAAATGAACAGCCTTTCCTTCGGCCCAATCTTTTTTGCTTTTACCAAGTTGAATATTCACCACATCACCCGGCACAGCACCTTCAATAAAGATCACCTTACCATCAACTCTTGCCAATGATTTGCCTTCGGCTGCATAATCTTCAACCGTTACCTGTTCCAGTATCCTGATTTTATTTTTCTTTCTCACGGCGTAAAGGTAACAATCGGACACTTTGCAAATCGTTAACAGCAATAGAATGGTTTTTGAATAACTTTACTCTTCGTAAACCATGAAGAAAACGTCCCTTCTCCTCATATTACTCATCAGCAGCAGTTTTGTTTTTGCACAAGGCTATACTATTACCGTTCAATACAAGCCGGCCAATAATGGCTATCTCTATCTCGGTTACTATTTTGGCGATAAGAAATATGTACAGGATTCTGCCATCCTTCAACCAAACGGGCAGGCGGTTTTTACGGGAACAGAAAAGTTAACAGGAGGTCTTTATATCATTGTTGATCCTGAAAAGAAAAAATTCTTTGACATTCTCATTGATAAAGAACAACAGTTCAATGTGCAGATTGATACGGCTTCTTTTGTGATTACATCTATTACTGGCTCCACAGAGAATGGTTTTTTAGAAGAATACAAACTGGCTACTGCCCGCTTCTTTCGGAACTACCAGGGTTGGCAAACTGAATTAGCTGCTGCTAAAACAAAAAAAGACAGTGCGGCTGTTCAGCAAAAGATGAATGCTGTGGCACTTGCTTCACAACAATGGAGAGATAGTTTTGCATTAACTCATCCGGAAAGTTATTTGTCTTTGCTGTTCAGGTTGATGAAAGAGCCGGTCTACAATATCAATGCTGCCAAATCGCATCAAGACAGTGTCAATTCCTTTTACAATTATAAAAAACAATACTGGCATGATGTTTCATTCGCTGATGATCGTTTGTTGCGAACTCCTATGTTTGAGCAAAGGCTCAATCGTTATATGGAAACAGTGGTGTATCGCCATCCAGACAGTATTAAACTGGAATTAGATAAATTCATTCTTTACAGCCGCAGCAACAAAACTATGTTCAGGTATTTTCTCAACCGGTTTACCAATGATTATATGAACCCCAAATACATGGGGCTGGATGTGGTATTCCTTCACCTCTTTGAAAAATATTATATCACTGATCAGGTTGATTGGCTGGAAAAGAAAGACCGTGACCTTGTCTTCAACCGGGCTTACAGTATCATGGGAAATATTGTTGGAGAACCGGCTGCTGAATTAAACCTGTTGGACACCTTAGATAAAAAAGTAAACCTGTATTCCATTAAATCACCTTATACATTAGTGGTGTTTTGGGATCCTGATTGCAGTCATTGCAGGGAAGTTGTACCCAAGCTCGACAGTATGTACCGCAATACATGGAAGCAACAGGGAATTAAAATTGTGGGTGTGTTAACCGATACCATTAAAACAGATAAAAGCAAAATGCCGCTGGTAAAAAGTAACTGGACAAAATATATCCGGGAACATCAGTTGGAAGGTTGGGTGCATTTGTACCAAACGCCGCAAATGAAAGAAACAGAAGCAAAGAATAACCGACCCGGTTTCAGACAAACCTATGATGTGTATCAAACTCCCACAATATATTTGCTGGATGAACAGAAACGTATTGTAGCTAAAAAAATTAATCCTGAGCAGGTGGATGAATTCCTGCAGTATAAACAAAACAATAAATCTTCGAAACATCCATAACCAAAACTTATGCGTAACATTCTCATTTTTGTATTAATGGTTGTTGGCTTCAGCAGCCAGGCACAAACCTTATTTACTTACGGCACCCATCCGGTTGATAAAAAAGAATTCTGGCGTGCCTTTTCAAAAAACAACAACGGGGCTACCGATGAAAAATCAGTTCGTGAATACCTCGATCT
>JBKJNM010000119.1:0-10093 GCA_046593655.1 Lacibacter sp.
CCTGTTTGCAGTAGCCAGGGCTTTTAAAAAAAATCCGGGAAAACGTTCTGTGCTTTTTGTTATTCACGGTGCAGAAGAGCGGGGACTGTTGGGCTCAAGATGGTATTCATCGCATCCGACAGTACCAATTAATAATATTGTAGCGGTATTAAATGGTGATATGATTGGCAGAAATCATCCGGATAGTGCAACCGTTTTAGGAATACAAGCTCCGCATCTTACTTCAAATGACCTGGCAAAAATGGTGCTTGATGCAAACAACGAAGGACCCAAATTTAAATTAGATACGCTTTGGGATAAAGTGGAACATCCTGAATACTGGTTTTTCAGAAGCGATCATTTGCCCTATGCAAGGTTGGGTATTCCTTCACTCATGTACACAACGCTTCTGCATGTAGATTATCATACACCAAAAGATAATGCAGCGAACATTGATTACGCTAAACTTAAAAAAATGACAGATTGGATGTATAGGACCGGATGGAAAGTAGCAAATGCGGCTCAACGGCCGGGAAGAGTAACAAATTTTAAATTGGAACGGTAAATTTTTGAATTAAAAAAAAGATTTCCTGTTTCTGTTCTATAAAAAATTGAAAAATTATACACCGCTTCATTGCAAAAAATAAACAATTAATAGTATGAGAAAGTTTATCTGTATCCTGATCTTATTTTGCTTTAAAATAACAACTGCACAAAAAACAAATTACAGTGCAGCCATCAATATAGCCACAACAAAAATTGAACAAAAAGTAATTGAGTGGCGACATGATATTCATCAAAATCCTGAACTGGGAAACAGGGAAACAAGAACAGCAGCGCTTGTTGCAAAACATCTGCAAGCATTAGGGATGGACGTAAAAATAAATGTTGCTAAAACCGGCGTGGTAGGAATATTGAAAGGCGATAAACCCGGACCTGTAATTGGTTTACGTGCAGATATGGATGGGTTACCGGTAATGGAAAAAACAAATCTTCCATTTGCATCGAAGGTAAAACGCATGTATAACGGACAGGAAACGGATGTGATGCACGCTTGCGGACATGATTCGCATGTAGCTATCCTGATGGGCGTTGCAGAAATTCTTGCAGGTATGAAAAAGGATTTGAAAGGCACGGTGAAGTTTATTTTTCAACCGGCAGAAGAAGGTGCCCCTAAAGGTGAAGAAGGTGGTGCAGAGTTGATGGTGAAAGAAGGCGTATTAGAAAACCCAAAAGTAGATGTGATCTTTGGTTTACACATCAACGCACAATTAGAAGTAGGCAAAATAACGTACCGCCCCGGTGGAATGTTTGCCGGTGTTGCGGATGTAAAAATAACAGTGAAGGGTAAACCATCGCATGGTGCTGAACCCTGGGCATCAGTGGATCCAATTGTTGTTTCTGCGCAAATCATCAACAGCCTGCAAACTATTGTAAGCCGTAATGTAAACATCACCGAAAATGCGGCAGTAGTTACTATTGGTGCTATACATGGCGGCAATCGTTCAAATATTATTTCTGAGCAGGTGGAGATGATGGGCACGGTAAGAACATTAAGTGAGGCAGATGAAACTTTTGTGTTTAAGCGTATTCGCCAGATAGTAGAAAAAACGGCTGAAGCGGGCGGTGCCACTGCAACAGTAGAGTTACCTTATTCTACCCATTATCCTGTTACGTTTAATAACATTGCTCTTACGGCTTTGATGTTGCCTTCTTTGCAAAAATCTGCAGGAA
Organism: Lacibacter sp.; assembly: GCA_046593655.1. GTDB lineage: Bacteria > Bacteroidota > Bacteroidia > Chitinophagales > Chitinophagaceae > Lacibacter. The sequence goes on from JBKJNM010000119.1 coordinate 1,714, forward strand.
CAGAAAACGTAAAACTTGTACCGGCTGAAACAGGATCTGAAGATTTTTCTTTCTTCGCACAAAAAGTGCCGGGTTTGTATTTTTATATCGGTGGTTTACCCAAAGGAAAAGATCCGAAAACTTCTGCACCACATCATACACCTGAATTTTTTATTGACGATAGTGGATTTAAAACAGGTGTGACTGCTTTTTGCAATTTGGTATTTGATTATATGGAGATGAATAAAAAATAAAATGAATTATAAAATTAACCTTCTTCTTACGATACTATTGTTACACACCGTTGTAGTTATTGCACAGGTGCAGGTAAGCAAAGAACCACGGCATAAAAAAGTATTGGAGAACAAATATATCCGGCTGCTGGATGTATGGATGCAGCCGGGTGATACCAGTATGTTTCATATACATTCAACACCTTCAGTATTTCTGCATTTTACAAATACAGTTGTATGCTCACAAATAAAAGGTAAGGACTGGGTAACAGCTAAAAACATACAAGGCAATGCCTGGTATAGGTCATTTATAAACGATACATTGGTCCACCGGGTAAGCAATTGTGATACTGTCCCGTTTCATGTAACCGATGTTGAATTGCTTTCGTCGTTTGATGCCAATTCTAAAAAAGCTCCTTTACCTTTTCCTTTGTTGTTTGAAAATGAACGGGTCTTTGCTTATCAATTAACTGATTCATCTTTCAACAACAAACTGATCAGCAACCGTGGTCCCATTGTAGCAGAATTGGTGGCAGGAGAAGATGTTATTTATTATGATGCTATCAGAAAAAGATCAACCAATATTAAAACCGGAAAGTATTTATACATCGAACCCGGTAGTTCTTTTTATTTGACTGTTGACGGGAAAGAAAAAATGATACTTGTATTATTTGAAATTAAATAATCATTTTTCACTTATTAATCTTGGAAAATGATTACTGAATCCGTTAAGTGAAGTATTTGCTTTGCGTATTCGTGGTACCCTTTTTTTATAACATGACAACTTGTTTTATAACGGGGTAGCCGAAAACCGATTAGAGTAGGCAACTAAAAAATTACAGTATGAACAAAAGAAAAAAAATTTCCGCCGTCTTAGGTTTCGTGTTTGCAGTATTGATGACTGGCTGCAATACAACTGAAACCAAACCCGCAGAAGCCACAGCACCTGCGGCACCGGATATGGACAAAGTAAAAACAGAAATTCAAGCTTTAGAAACCGCATGGGCCGTTTCTGATAATGCCGGTGATGCAAAAGCACTCGCCGCTTATTATGCAGATGATGCTGTAACATTATCTAACAACAATCCTATGATTACCGGCAAAGACGCCATTCAAAAGGATATTGAAGCGGGAATGGCAAAAAGAGTAAAAGGCACTACTGTTGCTTATGATGTGTTAGATGTGTTTGGCGATGAAAACACCGTAACAGAAGTAGGCAAAATAACCCGGAAAGACTCTACCGGTAAGGTAACCTATAACGGAAAATATATGGCTATTTGGGTGAAACGTGATGGCAAGTATGTGTGCATCAGAGATATCAGCAATGATGATGCTAAAGAAAAGTAAGACGCAACATCATTCAACCGGGGGACATTGATGTCGCCCGGTTTTTTAATACTGTTGATATTGGAGTTGCAACTAAATCAGCTTACTTAACAACCCTGCTATCAACAACAAAAAGTATTTTAGAACTATGCAAAAAGTATTTCTCCTGTACATTGCGCTGTTTCTTTCAGCAACAATAAACGCCCAAACCTCAACCAAAGAACAGCGAGCGGTACAGCTAACCGTTGAAAGGATGTTTGCTACCTTAACGAATGGGGATACTGCTGCACTAAAAAAATTTGTTACTGCCGATGTGCGCTTTTATGAGTATGGGCAGGTATGGACCATCGATACCATGATTCAAAAACTAATACAGGCTAAATCAATTCCTGATTTTAATCGTACCAACAGCTTTGAGTTTGTAAGCACCAGCATCCATAAAAATACAGCATGGGTTACCTACTATCTGCAATCAACCTTTACCAGAAATGGTAAAGAAGATATTGTAAAATGGATGGAAACGGTCATCCTGCTAAAAGAAAAAAAGCAATGGAAAATAAATGTGTTGCATTCAACGAAGCTCATAAAAAATTAAAACCAGGTTATGACTAAACTATTCATTGCTATTTATCTCATCTTATCACTTACTGCCTTCACTCAGTCAACCAACAACCGTACTGTACAAACAATAACCAATACTTATCCTTCCCTTTTGCAATTGTGTAAAGAATTACGATTGCTGGAACGAACCAGTTTACCCAATGCTGTACCCGATTATCGAAAGGAAACCATTGCAAAAATGCAGCAAACATTGTTGCAGTACAAAGCCCGCCATGGAAAGATGGATACATCGGGCTGGTCAACTGAGCAACGGGTAGATTATGTATTACTGCTGGCCGAAATGAATGCATTCGATTACAACTGCCGCATTTTACAACCCTGGGTTCGTGACCCTGCTTTTTATGCGATTGTATGGAATGAACAAAGCGATACACCCGATCATGAAGGCCCCACCAGCTTTGCTGCCATTGAATTATGGAACTATGTTTTCCCACTTTCAGATGTAGATGCCGCCAAACTTACTACACAGTTAAAAATTATTCCACTCTTGTATGAGCAGGCAAAAATAAATCTCACCGGTAATGCAAAAGATTTATGGACTGCGGGCATCGGCAACATGAAAGACCAAGTGACCATGCTACATGAACTTGCAAACAAAACAAAGAACAACAGTGCTGAATTAAAAAATGCCATTGCTGCTGCAAAAACTGCAAGCCTTCAATTAATAACCTGGTTGCAAAAAAAATTGCCATTGAAAACTGGCCCTTCAGGCATTGGAAAAGAAAATTACAACTGGCATTTAAAAAACGTATTACTCGTTCCGCTCACATGGGATGATGAAGTGATGCTGTTGAAACGGGAATTAACAAGAGCTTATTCCTCTTTACAGCTGGAACGTGAACGCAACAAACAATTGCCGGAGCTTGCACCCATTGCAACCGTTGAACAATACATTCTGCATACAGATGCGGCAGTAACCAATATGATGCGTTTTTTAAAAGAGAAAAAGATTTTACCTATAAAAGAATATATGGAGCCGGTGCTTCGCAAACATTTGGGTGAATTTGTACCGGAACAAAACCGAAACTTCTTTGCCAACATCAGTCACCGTGCACCGGCAGTATTGTATTCACATTCCACACATTGGTTTGAAGTAGCAGGCCTCAGCAAAGAGCCACATGTAAGTTTGCTGCGTAAAGAGGCGTTGCCTTATAACATGTGGATGATGCGTGATGAAGGGTTGGCAACAGGCATGGAAGAAATTTTGATGCATGCCGGTATGTGGGATGATAATCCACGTGCCAGAGAACTCGTATGGATCATGTTGGCGCAACGCTGTGCAAGAGGGTTGGCCTCTTTATATGCACAGGCCAACATGATAAATTATGAAGAGGCACGAAAATTCCAGGTGGAGTTTACACCCAAAGGATGGACGGGTGATGAAAGCCTCGTGGGGTTTGAGCAGCATTTGTATCTGCGCCAGCCTGCGTATGGTACCTGTTATGTAACCGGAAAATATTTGATTGAAAAACTGATGATGGATATGAGCCGTTTGCAGCAACACAGTTTTACGTTGTACAACTTCTTTGAAAAATTTTATGCCGCAGGGATTATTCCGGTTTCATTAGTGGGCTGGCAAATCACCGGAAATGATGAAGAAATAAAAAAAATATTGAAAAAATAAAACCAACGAATATGAAACAAATACTTCTTGCTTTAATTCTTTCGTATTCACTTTCTGCGGTTGCACAAACAAAGATTGTATATGATGTAGTACTGAAAGGTGGCCGGGTGATTGACCCCGAAACAAAACTAGATGCCATTAAAAATGTAGGCATCCTCAACAACCGCATTGCACAGATCAGCAGTGAACCATTGAAAGGAAAAGAAATAATTGATGTTAGTGGTTTAGTAGTTGCCCCCGGCTTTATTGATTTGCATATACACGGTCGTAGTAATGTAGAACAGGAATACCAATTACATGATGGTGTAACAACTGCTTTAGAGTTAGAATGGGGCATTGAACATTTGGGCAAATGGTACGAATCAAGAAAAGGGAACGCATTGATTAACTACGGCGCAAGTGTAAACTGGCCTTTTGAACGGTTTAAAGCAAGCGGTACATACCAACAAGCGGTAGATAGTTTATTGCAGCTTACACTAAAAGGAGAAGCAAGTATTGGAGCAATGACCAATACTATTTTACGGGCTGCCAATGAAACTGTTTCACCTGGAGTAATGAATCAAACATTGGCAAACATTAAAACTGCTCTGAGTGAAGGCGGTATTGGTATTGGTGCTCCTATTGGTTATTTGCCCAAAACAAATCCGAATGAATTATACAAGGTTTTTCAATTAGCAGGAGAATTGAATGCACTGGTATTTACACATGTAAGAAACCCGGATATTATTTCGATACAGGAAGTGATAACGGATGCAATTCTTAACCATGCACCGCTGCACATTGTTCATATTAATAGTATGTCGCTGGGAAATATTGGACTCTCGCTGGAGATGGTAAATGCAGCAAACAAAAAAGGTTTCGACATCAGCACCGAACTGTATCCTTACACAGCTGCCTCCACTTCGCTGCAAAGTGCCATGTTTGATGAAGGATGGCAACAAAGATTGGGCATTAGCTATGGCGACCTGCAATGGGTGGCAACGGGTGACCGGCTTACGAAAGAAACATTTGATGCTTATCGTAAAACCGGCGGCGTAGTAATTATTCATGTAATGAAACCCGAATGGATAAAGACAGGCATTGCAGCTCCTGGAGTTATGATTGGTTCCGATGGAATGACGTATGCAAAGCTTGCACATCCACGTACAGCGGGAACTTTTTCAAGAGTACTGGGCAAATATGTACGGGAAGATAAAGTGATTGATTTAATGACAGCTATTGAAAAAATGACCTTGCTTCCTGCAAAACGTTTGGAAAATATTGCACCCTCCATGCGTTTCAAAGGAAGAATACAAGTGGGTGCCGATGCGGACATTACTATTTTCAATCCCAACACAATTATTGATAAAGCAACTTTTGAAAAAGGCCTGGAGTTTTCAGCAGGTATTGAATATGTAATGGTGAATGGAACTTTTGTTTTGAAGAATGGAAAAACAGTGAGTACTGTTTTTCCGGGACAGGCTGTGTATGGAAAGTTTAAGAAATAAGTTTCTTATTGTCCATCAGAAACAGACAAGATTTTGATCAAATAAACCCAACCACTATATGACCAAACTCAATCATCACCTCCACTCAAGAAGAGAAATTCTCGGCATGTTTGCTGCTGCTGTTCCCTTATTATCTTTTGGCAAAATAGAACCGGAAATTATTTTATACTATGGAACTATTTTCACTGTCAACCCAAAAGAACTTACAGCGCAGGCATTAGCCATTGCAGACGGGAGATTACTAGCTGTGGGCAGCAATGCTGATATTCTTAAAATGGCAACAGCCAGAACAAAAAAAATTGACTTAGGTTATAAAACAGTTCTCCCCGGATTTATAGATGCACATTCGCATCCGGCCTATTCCGGTCTCAAACATTTAAAAATGGTTGACTGCGACTTGCGTTCTATCGCAGCAATTCAAGAGGCTATAAAACAAAGAGCTGCTATCACTCCAAAAGGAAAATGGGTTGAAGGTTTTAAATATGATGATACTAAAACAATTGAGGGTCGAAAAATAAATATGGCCGATTTAGATGCTGCTGCACCTGAACATCCGGTGAGAATAACGCATCGTGGCGGGCATACTTACTATTGTAATTCTATCGCATTTAAAATGGCGAATGTTGATGAAGCTACGCCTAATCCGCAGGGTGGAGAATTTGAAAAAACAAGCGATGGAAAACTAACTGGCTGTGTAAAAGAGTCAGCTGCTGATGTTTTTGATAAAATTATTCCTGATGTATCTACAAGAAATGAAAGACAGGAAGGCGTGAAAATCATTTCGAAGATGATGGCAAAAACGGGCATTACATCTGTTACCGATGCAGGAGGAAGTCCGGAAGATTTACAAGCTTATAAAGATGCGGATGAAGCAGGAGAGTTATCTATTCGCATTTATTGTATGATTCGTCATTTGCATATAGATAAAATGATTGCCGCCGGTGTAAGAACAGGCATGGGAAATGAATGGGTGAAGATTGGCGGAATGAAAATGGCTTGTGATGGTTCAATTTCTGAACGTACGGCAAGGCTTTCGCAACCATACATGGGCCGACCGGATGATTATGGTATACTGGTGATGGATGAAGAACAAATGTATCCCTATGCTAAAAGAGCTTATGATGCCGGTTGGCAAATTGGTATTCATGCAAATAGCGATGTAGGCATTGATACCACACTAAAATTATATGAACGCCTGATCAAAGAACAACCAAAGAAAGATCCACGGTTTAGAATAGAACATTGTACCATGATCAATGATGATCTTATCATGCGAATGAAAACATTAGGAGTAATACCCACTCCTTTCTCCACCTATGTTTATTATCATGGTGAAAAAATGAAAGCCTATGGTGAAGAACGTTTAAAAAACATGTTTGCATTAAGAAGTTTTTTAAATGCAGGCATTCGTCCCACACAGGCATCTGATTATCCACCTGGGCCATTTGAACCAATGATGGCCATACAATCAAGTGTAACAAGAACTGATATAAAAGGAACTACTTGGGGAGCTAACCAAAGAGTTACAGTTGAAGAAGCCATTAAAATAGGTACTATTAATGGAGCTTATGCTTCCTACGAAGAAAAGATAAAAGGTTCTCTGGAAGCAGGAAAATTGGCCGACCTTGTTATATTGGGCCGCAATCCATTTAAAGAAAATCCTACTACATTAATTACTATTCCAATAGAACGCACCATGGCGGGAGGCAAATGGGTGTATGAAAGTTGAAATAAAGAATAATAAACTGCAAGAAAATGAAAGAAATTATTTTGATGACGATATTTTTTGCTTCGACCTTATGCAGCATGGCACAGGTTAGCGGTGAAGTGTATTCCCAAAACAAAGAAGCGAATTCGTATTACATCAAAGCACTTGATTATATAAAAATCGGTAGCCCAAGAAATGGAGGTTCGGTTGATAGTTTATTAATAGCAGTGCAGTGGTTAGAGAACGCTGTAAATGAAGACCCCAATTTTGTAACGGCCTATATTGAGCTTTGCAAAACCTATTGGTTATTTGATTTTTCCTACCCGAATTTCCCAACGTATAACAGCAGTGCCGTTGTTATATTACCAAAAGCGAAAGAAGCAACTTATAAAGCATTGCAAATTGACAGCACTTCATCAGAAGCCTATTCGCAATTGGCGAGGATGAACAAAAACTATGAATACAAATGGGATGAAGCATTGAAGAATTATGCAAAAGCAATTAAATATGATTCAGCTAATGCAAGTAATTATGCTTCGTATGGTGAAACATTGGCATTGATAGGCAATTGGGATGAAGCTCAACAATGGATGGATATGGCCAATTCGATATCGCCAACGGATAGTCGTGTGTTATTAACAACAGGAATTTATTATTACTGGAAGAGAGACTATAAAAAAGCAATTGTTTATCTCGGCCTTACCAACCCGCCAAACGATAACAGTAAATTTTTTACCGGCTTAACTTATGTTGCCGATAACAATCCAAAAAAAGCAATAGAGATACTCAAGACGCAAAATCCTTCGAATGCTAATGGTGGTGCTAAGGCATTAATGGCTTATGCACTTATAAAAAATGGTGAGATTGAAGAAGCAAGAAAAATATTAAAACGAATCGAAGAATTGAACCAGGTAGTTGAGTACCGTTCTGCCGTTTGCTATGTTGCATTAGGTGAACATGATAAAGCGTTTGAATTACTCAATCAATATTATATGCGACAGGGTAATTGGATGACCTGGTGGAAATATCACAAAGCATGGGATCCGGTACGAAATGATTTACGGTATATAGAACTATTGAATAAAATGCCGTTTGATAAGTGATGTTAGCTCTGCGAATTCTCCAGGCTTCGCAGTTTTAAACAAACAGTTTTCAAACTGTTTTATTCATTATACCGCCGGATGCAAATAACTTCAAAGACTGGAGATTTTGAAAAGCAGCTTTCCCGAGATAGCTGTATAAAGAATTAAAAAATAACTAAACCATTGACATGAAAAAATTACTTACCGTATTATTCACTACCCTATCTCTAACTTCTTTTACCCAAACCAAACTCAATGTAAATGGGCAACGCATTGAAAGCCGCATTTTTGAATTGGCAAAATTTGGAAAAGATGCAAAT
>JBKJNM010000063.1:0-6120 GCA_046593655.1 Lacibacter sp.
CTTCGTTGTAGGTATCCAATTCAAGCAATGAGTTATAATAAGAAGAAACACTGTCGGCTACATGTCGTTTTCTAATCAGCCGTAAATGCCCGGAACTTTTCATTTGCTCATAGGTACGTTTTACAGGATTTACCTCTTTCCATTTTGCTGTCATAATCCTGGCGGTGTAAGTAAGTTTACTGATATGCTTGTTCCTGTCAGGGCTTTTTATCAGGTACACCAGCGTATCTATCAAATCATAAATTACAGCATTTCTTTTTGTATAGTCGGAATACACGGCTTTATCGGCTTCCAGGTCTTCCAGCATATTTTGCATATAAACCTTCTCCCGGTCTTTTTCAATTTTATGCTCCAGTTGATACTCTGCTAAGAAACCGCAGAACACAGCGAGAAACAACATTAAAAATTCCCAGAAATAATGGGTCCATTTTTTTCGGGCGGTATGGGTGTGGGCATGTACTTCCATAATAATTTTATTTCAGGTGATATTCTTTCTGTAAAAATGTTATCATGTTTAATGCTTTTTCCTTTAATAATTTGAGCCTTAATTCGATTTGAAAATTGCTGCCCCTAAGCTGGTGAATATAATAAGCAAGGTCAAAGTGAAGGTTTTGATCGTATGACCTTAAAGGAGGGTTATCGGTTGGTCTGTTTATACCCTCCATGGTTAACATTTTCTCAAATACAAACGGATTAAATATATGGGATAATAGAGGGTCTGCCGCTCTTCTTTCAATTCGGTCATCTTCCTGATTATAATATATATAATCTACCAGTTTTTGATAGGACATCATACTGTCAGCTGCCTTCTCATTCCTTATCAATCTTAACGAACCGGAGTTTTTTAATTGTGTTATTGTTCTATCATTACTCTGAAACCGAAGTCCCCTGACAAAGGTTCTTCCAAAGTAATACAACTCATTTTCATGCCCTTTAATTTGCTGGTTATTTAAGAGAAGCATGAACGAGTCCATTAATTTCATCTTGTTTTGCCTGAAAAGAATATTTTGCCTTATTGCAGCCGTATCCGTTTTTAAATCTTCTATAAACGTCTGTATAAATTTTTTTTCCCGGTCTCTTTCTATTTTATGTTCCAACTGATATTCTGCCAGAAATCCGCAGAACACAGCAAGGAATAACATTAAGAACTCCCAGAAATAATGGGTCCATTTTTTACGGTGTCCTGAGCTTGTCGAAGGGTGTGCATGATGGTGTACTTCCATAATAATTATTTGTGATAATCTTTTATTAATGCATCCATCAGTAATTTGGCTGATGTCAGGGCAATTTCACTTTCAATCTTCATTCTTTCGGTGATACGCCGTGAACCGATGGCATAATTGATAAATTCATGAATCTGCCCTGAATTGATAATATAGGTGGGTTTACTAATTGGCCGGCCTTCCAGTATCTCATCAAACACCTCCTGGTTTAATATCCGGTTGATAAAAGGAAGGCTGTTATTGTAAATAATCTCCAAGTCAGCATCCCGCCTGCTTTCTACCATGCGGATATCTACATCATAGCGGTTCATCAAGTTCACCATTTCCTGCGGAAAATATCGCAGAGCACCGGAATTAACTATCTGGTTATATGTACCGGCTGAGCGGAGTATTCGTGTAGCATATTGTATCAGCAATGCTTTCCGGTATATCATTGTATCCGTACGCCGGTCAGTCGGTTGATGCAATAAGGTAACGAGTTCTCTGAGGTCGGCAATCTTTTTATTACAAATGAAAATGGCGTTTTGAAGCTGCAAGCTGTCTTTTTTCAAATCCTCAACCAATGAACGGGCTAACACTTTTTCCCGTTGATGCTCAATAAAATGTTCCCGCTGATTCTCTGCCAGAAACCCACAGAACACAGCAAGAAACAACATGAGAAATTCCCAAAGATAGTGGGTCCATTTTTTTCGGGGCGTATGTGAGTGGGCATGTACTTCCATGTTACTACTTTTTTTGAGTATAGAATAATGTGTTATAAATTCAGTTAAAAACGTATTTCAAAGAGTAAACAATTTATCATTCCAAAGTCGGAATTTTTAAGTTGTTTCATTCCAGTTGATATTTTTTATTTAAAGTGATGAGCAAATTTTCTGCCTGGCGGAGCAGCGATCTCGCATCTCTGCGGTTTGCCTTACTTATAGTTTTCATACCATACAATCTATAATTCCAGTTTTCAAGATCAGTTTTTTCATAATTTAACAACGGTGGGTTTCCTGCGGTTAGCCGGGTTGGGTTAACATCAGCGTCCAGCATCTGTTCAAAGTAAATGGGGTTAAACATTTTCCCCGAAGCTTGCCTGTAATCATATATTTGAGTCTCTTCCACTTCTTGTTGACGGATAAAATTTCTAACATTTACATCATATTTTGCAATACTGTCCGCTACTTCCCTGGAACGAATTAAACGGAAGGCTCCTGAATTTTTTAATTGCTGTACGGTGCCGTCATTTGGCACAAACCTGATGGCACGGGTACGGCTAGCAGTTATTGCATAAAAATAGATATCAATGGTATGTTGGGCAGGAGCATTGCTGTTCATAAGCCAGCTTAAGGAATCGAGGCTGCCATCCCGCACTGTACGGGCATTAATAAGGTTTTTGAGACTTGCAGTATCAGCTTTAATATCATAGGCAAGTGATTGAATAAATTGTTTTTCCCTGTCTTTTTCTATTTTATGCTCCAACTGGTACTCGGCAAAAAATCCGCAGAACACAGCCAGGAATAACATGAGAAATTCCCAGAAATAGGTTTTCCAGTTTTTTCCTGCCCGTCCGGCAGGCGGGTTTCCATGGCTTTCGTGTGAGTGATGATGTACTTCCATGTTTTCTTCAGTTTGTGTTTGGTTGTCTTCTGTTTGTGGTTGTTCAACTTCGGCAATTGCTTCAGCAGATGTTTTAGTTTCATCTGATGGTTCTTTATTAATTGGTTGCTCTTGCGGAATTTCTTCGGGTGGTATTTTATTTTCTTCGCTCATATTATTCCAGGTGATATTCTTTTTTAAGAAGGCTCATTAAATCTGTAGCGAGTTTTAATGCATCCTGATATTTCAAACGTCTATAATAAGAATCAACTACACTTGTCTGACAAAAATTTGCCAGCTCCATCAGCGTTGCCGGATTGCTGTCCAGAAATTTTATTTCCTTTTTCATGAATGAATTTATTTTTTCCCGGGAAGTATTAAATTTCATTATCGAATCAAAATTGGCAGCAATAAAAATTTTATTTCTGAGCTCAATCATTTTATTATTGATTGGCTGCTCATAATTAAACAAATCTTTTATTAATCGGCAAATCTTATCGTACTGTGCTATGGCATTGACAACCTTACTTTTTTTAAAATATCGGAGAGACCCTGAATTTTTCAGTTGTTCAATAGTGGCATCATTTGAAGTAAAACTAAAATAATAACTGGTGAAACGACCATAATAATACCATGTTCCACCAGGTAAACTATTGATAGCCTTAGAATGGACAAGGGTTCTGAAAGTATCAACCCGGGGTGCAACAAAATCTATTTCTTTAATACCATAATTGAATTGAACCGTGTCTTTTTCTAAATCTGATACAAGAGATGTTGCAAAGTCTTTTGCTCTTTGTTTTTCTATCTTATGTTCCAGTTGATACTCTGCCAGAAACCCGCAGAACACTGCGAGGAATAACATTAAAAACTCCCAAAAATAAGCTTTCCAGTTTTTCTTGCCGTGGGCGGGGTGGGTGTGATGATGTACTTCCATATCTTCTTCAGTTAATGGTTGTGGGTTATAAGTTACGGGTGATGCAGCTTGAGAAATGTTTTCATCAGATGATGCTTTATTCAACTGTTCTTCATTGCTTTCTTCTAAGGTTTTGTTTTCATCCATTTATTGTAAGAAAATTGTGCTTGTGAAATAAGTGAATCAATTAATCGGTTGGTTTTAGTCCCAGTTGTTTCAAAATCAGTTCTTCCATTTCCACACAAGCTCTTCGGGCATCTGTGAATGCATCAATGCTCCTTCTTAACCGCTCGAGGCGCAATGTAAGTGCTGCTCCTATATCGTTACGGAAGATGATCGCATCGTTTCCTGTAAGTACATCGTGGTGATTTGCTATTTTTTCCATTTTGAATTTATCAGAATGATTGCTGCTGTCTAGGTTCAGCTGGCAGGTTAGGTCATAACTTTTGTAGAGGGCAGGAATAAAAAGTTCTGTATAATATTTTCTTTCAAATTCCTGGTTACGGTTTTGCGCAAAATTGGTAATGCGTTCATAATCCATCATTTTTTTCAAAAACTCAATATTGCCTGCATATCGCAGGGCGCCGGAAGATTTCATCTGCTCATAGGTTTCTTTACGTATCAAAAAATTTCTAATCCATACAGCGCCCATTGTTTTTGAAAAAGCAGCCCTGTCTATGATAGCACTATCCTCCAATAGCCAATTGACCAACGAATCATGATTAGCAATAATGATTTTATCCTGGTAAAGCAGGGAGTCCAGGGTCTTAATATTAGTCTGCACATCTATTAACATGCTTTGCAAAAATTGATGGGCCCTGTCTCTTTCAATTTTATGCTCCAGTTGATACTCTGCAAAAAAACCGCATAGTACAGCGAGGAATAACATGAGGAATTCCCAGAAATAGGATCTCCAGTTTTTCCTTGCCCGTCCGGCAGGCGGGTTTCCGTGTGCTGTATGAGTATGATGATGTATTTCCATTTCTTTTATGGTTGAAGGTTGTTCAGTCCCGCTTGAGGGCGGGATTTCGTTATTCTCAGCTTCGGGAACAGGTTCAGCAGCAGATGAAATAGTTTCATTAGGTATATTTTTCTGCTCTTCATTTGATTTGATGTTTTTGGTTTCTTTCATTCTTTATTTCAGGTGATACTCTTTTTTCAATAGCCCTATTAGCTCTGTTGCAGTTTGCTTGAGGGGTATGTGGAAGTTACTGTTTTGGCTGCTATAAATAGAGCTTTCAAACTTAAGCCAGCCGGTAAATTCTTTCATAAGTTTTGGGTCATCGTTTATTAAAGGAAGGTTTAATTTAAAAACAGAATCCCTGTTTACTATATTCCCGCCGGCTGCATCAGTAAGCAATTGAGTAGTATATCCATCAAAAATTTTAAAATATAAATCTTCTATTTTTTCAAACTCCGCCCTTGATATCCGGTATTCATTTTCAAGGGTGCTTAATTTTTTACTGTAACTGCTTATTTTTTGAGCTATATGATTGGGCATTGTCCTTAGATTGCCTGAACCCTTCAGTTGCTCGATAGTAGTATTATTGGAAGCAAAAAATTCTACGGAGGTTGTGTATTCGCTGTAGTAATAAAGCATGCCATTGGTAATACTGCGTTTTTCTTTTTCTGTACTAAACAGGCAAAAACTATCCAATTTGCCTATAACAGATTTATTACTTTCAATTATACTGTTTAAACTGGCTGTGTCCATTTTTAATTCTTCATACAGGTTGGCCGCATACACGTTTGCACGTTGATGTTCTATAATATGCTCTCTTTGGTTTTCTGCCAGAAACCCGCAGAACACCGCCAGAAATAACATTAAAAATTCCCAGAAATAGGATTTCCAGTTTTTCTTGAGATGAGGTGATACGGGGTCGTGGGCATGATGATGTACTTCCATATCTTTTATGTCTGTTGTAGGATTTATGATGCCTGCCTGTCCGGTAGGCAGGTCTGATTTTTCAGCAGCAGGTACAATGGTTTCATCAGTTGAAGGATTATTCAACTGTTCCTTTTCCTCTTCGAAGCTGCTATCTTTTTTATTTTCTTCCATAAAATTTTTATTTTAGGTGATATTCTTTTTTCAGCAACTCAATCAGTTTTGTAGCTTTTGATTTTAGCTCATTTCCTCTAATTATATTACCTAAAGTACTTATAGTCAAATATTGTAATTGGAATGAAATATTATTAATAGCTATTTTGTTGTCAGTTATTAATTGAGGATTATTTGTTGGTCTTACAAATTTGAAATCGGAATCCATGGCTCTATACAAAAGATCAGCATTGAATATATTCCCGCCCATTTCCCTAAAGCTGTTTTTTATTCTTGTGTCAGATTCATCCCATTCCTTTAATTTCTTAACCGATCCGTCATATGTCAATATATTGCTGATTACA
>JBKJNM010000196.1:0-8038 GCA_046593655.1 Lacibacter sp.
CCGCAATGTTTCGCACCTGTTGCCCGATGTGCAATTCGATCATGTATTTCTCAACAAACTCACTACTTACAAGCAATTACTCGACCTTAGTAAAAAAGGATATGATTGTTTTGTAAACCTTTGTGAAGGGTATTTGGAATGGGAAGTACCTTCCATTGATGTGATCTATACACTGGAATTACTCAACTTGCCGTTTACAGGGCCTACTACATTGTTGTACGATCCTCCAAAAGAGTTAATGAAATATGTTGCTTTTACGGAAGCTGTGGCAACGGCTAATTATGCATTGATTGAAACAATTGAACACCTGGAGCAACAGGTAAAACATCTTGCTTATCCCTTGTTTGTTAAACCTTCAAAAGCAGGAGACAGTTTGGGTATTGATGAACATTCGGTTTGTTCTACCCTGGAAGAGTTAAAAGAAAAAGCAGCAACAGTACTTTCATCTTATCCGCAATTATTGGTGGAAGAATATATTGCTGGTCGTGAGTTTACCGTGCTTGTAGCAGCCAATGCAAAAGATGAAAAGAAATGCATAGTGTTTCAGCCTATTGAATTTATTTTCCCCGAAGGCAGAACCTATAAAACCTATGCACTCAAAACATCTGAGTTGCATCCTGAAAGTAATATTCCCGTTACTGACCCCATTATCAAACAACAATTAACCGAAGCCGCTCAACGCATCTTCAGAAGTTTTGGTGCAGTGGGGTATGCAAGAATGGATTTCAGAATGAATGATGCAGGCAGGTTATTTTTCCTGGAAGTAAATTTTACCTGTTCTGTTTTTTATACGGATGGTTATGAAGGCAGCGCTGATTATATCATTAAAGCAGATGGCATTGGCCAGGCAGGGTTCTTACAACATATCATTGAAGAAGGTATTGCCCGCCATCAACGCAGGCAAAAGAAGTATATCATGAAGGGCACTTCCATTGCAGGTTTTGGTATTTATGCCACAAAAAACATAGCCCTGGGTGAACTGATCTTTAAAGGAGAAGAAAGACCCCAGCGCATCGTTACCAAACGGTTTGTTGATGAAAACTGGCTGTCCGAAGAAAAGCTCCTGTTCAAACATTACGCTGTTCCCCTCAGCAGTGAAGTATATGTGTTGTGGGATAATAACCCTTCAGAATGGGCACCACAGAACCATTCCTGCAGTCCTAATACTGCTTACAACGGCCTGAACCTGGTAGCAATTGCACCTATTTTTCCGGGTCAGGAACTCACGATGGATTACGCTCAACTATTAAATGAATCGGCCGAAACATTTGAATGCCAGTGCGGTGCGCCCAACTGCCGTAAAATAATTTCAGGAAACAAAGGAAATTCTGTTAGTCTCAGGGAACAAAACTTCAGAAAGAGTTAACCTTTGCCCCCACCCTCTCCGGCTTATCTTTGCAGCATACTACTAATCCACCCACTGGTAAAAGAAATTTACACATTCACTAAACTCCGGTGATTCTGCACAGTCTATTTTAAAGATTTAATAAAAAGCAAGGAACTATCTATGCCCGGAAAATGGATCATACAAACAATTGTAAAAAAGCATAAATATAAGCTGTTGCTAACCTATTCTTTATTTGCAATAGAAATGTTGGGACTATTGCTTCGCCCATATTTCCTGGGAGAAGCTGTAAATGGGTTGTTGAAAAATTCATACCAGGGCCTCATCTTTTTGGTTGTTGCCCATTTGCTTTGGGTTGTTACGGGTACTATCCGTCACATGTATGATTCAAGAACCTATTCTGATATTTATACTTCGCTGGTGGTTCGATTGATGAGCCGTAATAAAAACAAACAACTATCCAAACTCAGTGCTCATTCCAATTTATCAAGGGAGTTTATAGATTTCCTTGAGTTTGATCTCAACTATATCATTGAAGCTGCCTACAATATTATTGGCTCACTCATTTTACTTTGTTTGTATGATGCACAGGTAGTGTTGCTTTGTATGCTGATGTTGATACCTGTAACCGTTACCAGTTATATTTATGGTAAGCGGATGCGTATGCTGAATAAACATCGTAATGATGAGCTGGAAGAACAGTTGAATGTATTGGCTACAAAAAATCCACTCCGTATTAATCAACATTATAATAATCTCCGTAAATGGCAGATCAGGATCAGCGACCAGGAAGCCTGGAATTTTGGTGTAATGGAATTACTGGTAATTGTAATCATTACAGCAGCACTCATCATCTCTTCATCCATGACAGGTAAAACAATGCAGGCCGGTGATTTAATTGGCATCTATACCTATATCCTCAAATTTGTAAGCGGTCTCGATACCGTTCCGTATATGATCCAACGATTTGCTTCTTTAAAAGATATTCTGCATCGTGTTGAATTGCAAACGGAAGATGAAAAAGAATTTGAACCTGAACCGGTATTATCTTCAGTGGCTTAATCTTTATTGTCTGATTTTATTTTTATCTCAGGAACTAAAGTCATAATCAATACAATTAATGCTGCAACAAAGTAGATATAAAGCCATATAAATCGTTCCGGGCACTCGCCATTGCGGCAGGTAGAAAGTAATAAAAGGTTACGTAAAGACCATGCAAAACCAATGGAAGCAATAAAAGGGTTGATGCGCTTTGCCCATAGCCTGGGTATAAGAAAGAAAAAAACATTCAATACCAGCATTATGATATTCATTAAAACAGGCATCCCAAACTTGGTAACTGTTGCTGATCCAAAGCCCGAAACAGTTGCGTTGATGGATACAATATGAATCCATGGAAATGTTGCTGCAACAAGCATGAGTAACCCGGCCAGTATTCCAATATAATTTGAGTAGCGCATAGTAAGTTGTTAAACAGAAAAGCGCCAGTATAATTCTGACGCCTTTCCCGGAGGTCCCGAGCGGATTTGAACCGCTGTGGGAGCTTTTGCAGAGCTCTGCCTAGCCACTCGGCCACAGGACCTTTTATTTAAATTGGAGAATCCAGTTTTAAGCAGGATTCAGCACCAATTTCTGAGGTGCAAATGTAGTATATTCGGGTAAATACACCCAAAGAACTATGCAAAGAATTGCAGAAAGCGAACTCATCATTAATCACCGTGGGGCGATTTATCATTTAAATCTGCTACCCGAAGAACTTGCTTCTACCATTATTACTGTTGGCGATCCCGATCGTGTTAAAGAAGTAAGTAAACATTTTGATACTGTTGAATACAGACAACAGCACCGTGAATTTGTAACACATACAGGCTTCGTTGGCAAAAAAAGGATATCGGTTGTTTCAACAGGTATTGGCCCCGACAATATTGATATTGCCTTAAATGAACTGGATGCATTGGTGAATGTTGATTTTAATACAAGAATCATCAAACCAAATCTTACTTCACTTCAAATTATCCGTATCGGAACATCCGGTGCATTGCAAGCTGATATTCCTGTGGATGGTTTTGTTGTTTCAACACATGGGTTGGGCATTGATAACTTATTACATTTTTACCGGCATGAAAGCAATGAAGAGGAAAAACAATTATTGCAGGCATTTGTAACACATACCCAGGTGCAGGATAATTTATCCTATCCTTATGTTACTGGGGCAGGCTCTCAATTGCTCAAACATTTTGTTCATGGGTATCATCACGGCATTACGGTAACCTGCCCGGGTTTTTATGGCCCTCAGGGAAGAGTGTTACGATTAGGACTTTCGAATCCTTCGTTAATTGACCGGTTAACGGAGTTTCAATTTGGTCAGCACAGAATTACTAATTTTGAAATGGAAACAGCAGCAATCTATGGATTAGGGAAAATGCTGGGGCATCAATGCTTGTCTATAAGTGCCATTGTTGCCAATAGGATTACGAAACAATTCAGTAAGGATGGGAATGCGGCCGTTGAATCAGTCATTACAAAATCACTAGAAATTATTAGTACCCTTTAAAACGAGTAGATAGTGGTGAATGGCAAGAAAGTACCTGATTCTAAAACCTGACTTATATGCTTCAGTTATCTCATAAAAAACTTGATGTTTATCAGTTTACTTTGAAATTGGTAAATAATGTATATGAAATTACAAGAACATTTCCTGTTGAGGAACGCTATCTGATTGTTAACCAAATGAGACGAGCAGCTATCTCTGTTTGTAGTAATTTAGCAGAAGGAGCAGCAAGAAAATCGAAACAAGAGAAAAGGCGTTTTTTTGAAATTTCAAGAAGCTCTCTTGTTGAGATAGATACACAGTTCGAAATTTCACTCATTTTAGGATATGCAAAAAACGAGGAGCTGAAAGAATTGAATGGCTATGTTGAATCGGTATTCAGAATGCTCAGTAAAATGATTTCATATCTTGAAAATGAGACACCCCACTAACCATTTTCTATTAACTACTTGCAATGAAGATTGACTTTTATAAGTATCAGGGAACCGGAAATGATTTCATCATACTGGATAATCGTCTTGGTAATTATACGCAATTGTCGGACGTAGAAATAGCCTTTTTATGTAATCGAAGATTTGGTATTGGAGCTGATGGTTTGATGTTATTGCAACAAAAAGAAGGGTACGACTTTGAAATGGTTTATTACAATGCGGATGGTGCCGAAGGAAGTATGTGTGGAAACGGCGGACGTTGCCTGGTTGCTTTTGCAAAAAGGATGCAAATGATCAGCAATTCGGCTCAATTCCTTGCTGCAGACGGATTTCATGAAGCAACTATTACCGACGCTGATTGGGTGGAGCTGAAAATGAAAGATGTAAATACAATTGAAAAAGCAAAAGATCATGTTGTACTTGATACCGGTTCACCGCATTATATCAAGTGGGAAAATGATGTTGAACACATGGACGTATTTTCTGCAGGCAGGTCCATCCGCTATTCTCCCCCCTTTTCAAAAGTGGGTATCAATGTTAATTTTGTTCAAGTGCTCCCATCGCATTTGAGCGTACGAACCTATGAACGTGGAGTGGAAGCTGAAACTTTATCTTGTGGCACTGGTGTAACAGCAGCGGCAATAGCAGCCAGTGATGAAGTAACAGGCAAACAAATTAAAAAAGTACAAACACCCGGAGGAGAGTTAAACGTTAAATTTGAAAAAAGATCCGATACAAACTTTGAAAACATCTGGCTTTGCGGCCCCGCAAAGTTTGTCTATGAAGGATCCCTTGACATATAAAACCCTAACCCAGAACCCTAACCTACACCCGATGATTGGCAAACGCTATCATTTAAACAAATTTCAGATCATCAGTCATGCTGAAAATACCATTGAAGACATTTTGAAACAATGCCGGCAAATGGAAGAACTGCAGTTTTTTTATAAATCTGAACAATGGTCTGTTGCTGAAAACCTCGAACACCTTTCCTTAAGTTTACATAGAAGCTGGCTTGCGCTATTTGCACCAAAATTCTTATTAAAATGGAAATTTGGAAAACCTTCGCATGAGTCATTAACATATGAAGAGTTGATAGAAGTATATTATAAAAAACTGGAAGCTGTCATTGTATCTGATAAACGATATGAGCCGCAGGTTAAACAGGAAAAATTTGCTAAAGAAAAATTAATTACCCGATTTGAACAGATAGCGAAAAAATATCTTGACCAGATCCGTTATTACTGGGAAGATGAAAATATGGACGACTGCCAGATTCCCCATCCTGTGCTCGGTATGATTACAGTAAGAGAATTGCTTTATTTTAACCTCTTTCACAATACGCACCATTATAAAACCATACGGGTGCGGAAAAATGAGGCCATTGAATTTTCACCCGCCGATTAGGCGCCGCTCTTTACCTTTGCGCCGATATGCTGCAATACTTTAAAAATGTAAACGGTAAAACCCTTGCTATTGAAAAACCCGAAGCCGGTTCATGGGTGAATATTGTGCCCCCTTTAAAACAGGAAGAATTTTCGGAGGTTGCAAATGCATTGGATATTCCTTTCGACTTTCTGGCCGATTCATTGGATATTGATGAACGTTCCCGTTTTGAGGTGGAAGACAATGTAAAACTCATTGTCATTAAAACTCCAACAGAAAATAATTCTTTCAATGATAGCGATGCATTCTACATCACTATTCCCATCTGCATTATTTTAACGCATAACCAGATTGTTACAGTCAACTCATTTGATAATGGAGCCATCAAGAAATTTCTGAATACGTTTCAAAACCGTCATCCGGATAAAAAAAACCTGATGGTGCTGAAGATTTTTGAAAAAGTAGTACAGGCGTACATGGAGTTTTTGAAAGAGATCAATCACAAACGCAACCTGCTTGAACAAAAGTTATATGATGCCAACAGGAATGAAGAATTACTCGACCTGATGCGGATACAAAAGAGCTTAGTATATTTTGTAACTGCCTTAAGAAGTAACGAACTCCTGCTGCTGAAGTTACAACGAACCCATTTCCTTGCTTTAACTGATGAAGAAGATGAAATATTGCAGGATATGATTGTAGATACCAGCCAGGCGCTTGAAATGGCCAATACCTACACCAATATCCTTAGTTCATCGCTTGATGCATTTGCAAGTATCATCAGCAATAACCAGAGCCTGGTAATGAAACGCCTTACTTCTATTACCATTATGCTGCAACTGCCCACCTTGGTTGCCAGTATTTATGGCATGAATGTGCCCATCCCGGGGCAACATTCAAGCTTTGCATTTTATTTCCCTATCCTGCTTTCATTAGGCTTGTCGCTTTTGATTGGCATTTACTTCATGCGCAAAAAATTATTTTAAACCTCTGACAAGGAATAAATCAATCATTAAAAAATCAGCATGTTCAACATCCGTGTTTATGGAATCATTCTCACCGAAAGCAAACAGGTTGTAGTGAGCGATGAATTTATTCGTGGAGCTTATATTACCAAATTTCCCGGCGGCGGCTTAGAGTTAGGCGAAGGAACAAGAGATTGCCTGAAACGGGAAATAAAAGAAGAAATGAATCTGGAGGCTGAAATCGGTGATCATATTTATACGACTGATTATTATCAAATAAGTGCTTTCAACGCTGCACATCAGATCCTGTCTATCTATTATTTTGTAAAGCCGCTGGAACCTGTTTCTGTTTCCTTCAAACAAACTGCTTTTGAGTTTGAACCGCAGCAGGTAGCTGACCCCAATGGTGAATCAGAGGTGTTCCGTTTAATTGACTGGAATGACTTTGATGAAAATTCAGTTACACTGCCCATTGATAAAAAAGTAGCGGGGTTGTTGAAACAACTGTTGTAATTACTCATCAAGCATCGCAGCTTTTTTCATTGCTGTTGCTTTCTCCAATCCAAGATATTTTTCAATCCGGTCGTGAACAAGATAAATAACCGGAGTTAATACAATTGCTACAATAAACTTGTAGATATAGTTAACAATACCAACCGCAATAAATAAACTGAAGGGCCACACAAAATCATTGGCCTGTTGGTTTACCCGGCTGCCTATATAAAATGCAATAAACAACACCACAAAACTGTCGATGAATTGTGATACCAATGTAGAGCCGGTTGCTCTTAACCAGATACGCTTTTCACCCGTTGCTTTCTTGATCTTATGAAAAACAAACACATCTATCAACTGACCGAGAATGAAAGCAGTTAAAGAACCAATGATGATAAACCCTCCTTGTCCTAACACACTGTTATAAGCTTTTTCCATATCCGGTACACCACTACCCTGTTTGCTGGTAATAAAAAAATCGGCCGGAACCAGTTTCATGGCCAGCAGGAAGATGAGAAATGCAAAAGTGATTAACCCTGCTGTTAGATAAGAAAGAAAACGAACACCTCGCATACCGTAATATTCATTAATGATATCTGTCATAATAAAAACAACGGGCCATAACAACACCCCTGCTGTAAGATTGACCGACAGCAAATTTCCAAACAACTGAATTTCCATGGGCGAAAACCCAAATGTCTTTTCCAGTGAAAATATCTTCACACCAATAATTTCAGCAATCAATGCATTGGCGATAAAAAATCCACCGAGGATGATGTAGAGTCTTGTTGGTTTGTCTTTGATGATTTGCCTGATCATAAAAAGAAAAAAATAAGTTGAAAGATAAAAACAATTGTATTGAATA
>JBKJNM010000081.1:0-3507 GCA_046593655.1 Lacibacter sp.
TCTGCATCATCTTTTGGCTCAAATGTATTTAACGATAAGCCCCAGTAACGGATCTTGCCCTGTTGTTGTAATTGCTGCATGGCTTCAACGCATTCGCCATTTTGCAGATGCGTTATACGGGCAGTATGCAGTTGATAGTAATCAATTACATCTCTGTTCAATCGTTTTAATGATGCTTCACAAGCAGCGAGGATATATTCCTTTGAATAATCAATTGTGAACTGTTCATTCCTTGCAACGTTGCCAACTTTCGTGGCAATGATTACATCACTCTGGTTGCCGATTTCCCGGCCGATCATTTTTTCCGAATGACCAATACCATAAATATCAGCCGTATCAAAAAAGTTGATACCTGCGTGCAATGCTGCGTGTATAGCCTTAACAGAAAGAGGATCGTCTGCATCACCCCAACCAATGGCTATAGAGCCAATCATAGCACCGCCACCAATGGCCCAGGCACCAAAACCAATTTCACTTACTGATAGTTCTGTATTGCCAAATTTTCTGTAGTTCATGCTGTAATTTACACATAAGCGATTATCTTAACTTTATGAACCTTGCTAAATGGACGTGGCCGTTTATTATCTTATTGGCCCTCATCAAATTTGCTTTACCTTTTTTTCTGCAGCATCCTGTTTATGAATTACACCGTGATGAGTTTTTGTATGTAGAGCAAGGCCATCATCTTGCATGGGGTTATATGGAAGTACCACCGATGCTTTCCTGGTTATCATGGATCACCATTCAGTTGGGCGGTAGTTTTTTTTGGATAAAATTCTGGCCTTGTTTTTTTGGTGCCCTCACACTTATCATCACCTGCGGGATGGTTCTTGAAATGGGTGGAAAGTTGTTTGCGGTTTTTATTGCAGGCCTGTGTTTACTTTTTACGGCTTACCTGCGAATGCATTTTTTATTCCAGACAAATTTTTTAGAAGTTTTCTGGTGGACGTTGAGTGCTTACTTTATTACCCGTTATATCAATACCAAAAAAATCAAATATCTGTACTTAATTGGTTTTGCATTTGGTTGCGGCTGGCTGAGTAAAAACTCTGTTTCTTTTTTTATTATTGCTTTTGTAACAGGCTTGTTGCTCACACAATATCGTTCGCTCTTTTTGAATAAACATTTATATACTGCAGGGTTACTTGCTTTTATCATTGCATTGCCAAATCTCATATGGCAGTATAATCATAACTGGCCACTGTTACATCATATGCAAGAGTTGAGAGAAACACAATTGAAATTTATAAATCCTGCTGACTTTTTGATGGGGCAGGTATTGATGTATTTTCCGGCATTCTTTATCTGGATCATGGGGTTGATCTGGTTGTTTACTGTAAAAGGAAAAGCGTATCGATTACTGGCATGGATGTACCTGGCAGTAATCATTTTACTAATTGCAACCAGTGGAAAAAACTATTATTCAGTTGGGGCATACCCGATGTTGTTTGCTGCTGGTGCAGTTTCATTGCAGCAATGGACAACTATAAAATTAAAATGGTTAAGGTGGGTAACAGTTGCAGTAATTCTTTTTCTTGCAGGCTATACTTTGCCAATGGCTATGCCATTATGGGAGCCGGATAAACTGGCTACGTTTTATAAAAAACATGATGTAGAAGGAACAGGTATGTTGAAATGGGAGGATCAACAGAACCATTCATTACCACAGGACTTTGCTGATTATCTGGGGTGGAAAGAGATCACATTGAAAACTGAATCATTTTATCAATCATTGCCCAAAGCAGAAAGAGACAGTACGGTTATCTATTGCCGTCATTATGGATTAGCAGGGGCATTGAAGTATTATGGAAAGGATGAAGCCTTCAAATCAAAAGTGATCAGTGATAACGGATCCTTTCTGCATTGGATACCCGATGAATTCGATTTCAAACATTTGATTTTTGTTGGGAGACGTATGCCTGATACTGATGATGAAGTGTTTCAGCATTTTGCGAAAGTAACCTTGATTGATTCGGTTACGTACAAACATGCACGCCAGTTAGGAGATCGGATTATCTTTTTTGAACAGGTTGATTCTATCGGATCAAAACTGGCAGCAGAGGGGTTGAAACAAATGAAACAAGAGTTCAACCGTTGATTTCTTTATTTTCGTAGCTCAAGATTGCCGTATGAACAGACCCATCAGAGTTTTAGTTGCCAAAGTTGGATTGGATGGTCACGACCGTGGTGCCAAAGTAATTGCTACTGCCTTGCGTGATGCTGGAATGGAAGTGATTTACACCGGTCTTCGTCAAACACCGGAGATGGTGGTGAATGCTGCCTTACAGGAAGACGTGGACGCCATTGGTGTAAGCATCCTCAGTGGTGCACATATGACCGTGTTTCCAAAAATTCTTCAATTGATGAAAGAAAAAGAAATGAATGATGTGTTACTTACAGGTGGCGGTATTATTCCTGATGATGATATAAATGAATTATCAAAAATGGGTGTTGGAAAATTATTCTTACCCGGTACCCATACACAGGATATTGCTTCTTTTATTCAGGAATGGGTAAAGGCAAATCGTAACTTCTGATCATTGCTCCAACAAAATAAATGTTTCAACATGACTTATCAAACATTACTCACTTCATTGGAAGTAGGAATTTTTACAATCACTATTAACCGTCCTGATAAATTAAATGCCCTTAATAAAACGGTCATTGAAGAATTGTCACATGCTGTTGATGAAATAAATAATAATATTACAATTAAATGCGCCATCATCACCGGTGCAGGGCCAAAAGCATTTGTTGCCGGTGCAGATATCAGTGAGTTTCTTACATTAAATGCAGATGGCGGTGAGGCGCTTGCAAAAAAAGGACAGGCAATGGTCTTCAATAAAATTGAGCAATCAGCTAAACCAATTGTTGCAGCAGTGAATGGTTTTGCATTGGGCGGAGGCTGCGAGTTGGCGATGAGTTGTCATTTTCGTTTGGCAAGTGAGAATGCAAAGTTTGGCCAGCCAGAAGTAAATCTTGGATTGATCCCCGGTTATGGTGGCACACAACGATTAACACAATTGGTAGGGAAAGGAAAAGCCATGGAGTTGATGATGACAGGTAATATGATTGATGCCAATGAAGCAAAGCAACTCGGTTTGGTAAATCATGTTACAACTGCTGAAGAGTTATTGCCCAAAACAAAAGCACTGCTGGAACAGATCATGACCAAGGGCCCCAACGCTGTTGGTAAAGTAATTGCAGCAGTAAATGCTTATTACGATAAAAGCCAGGATGGATTTGATGCGGAAGCAAAATTATTTGGCGATTGTTTTGGAACGAATGAAATGAAAGAAGGAGTGAATGCATTTCTTGAAAAAAGAAAAGCTGATTTTTCAAAGAAATAAGTTGACTGGAGAAATGCTGAATAATTTCTTCAGCTCATTGACCTAAAGAGTTTACAATGTTTTTGCTGTTGTTGATTTCTTATTTTTCAACCAAGCTCTCATCAATCAAATAAGTTTCTACTTCACTTAAATAAGGCTTGCCTTTTGCATCTTCAAA
>JBKJNM010000147.1:0-5153 GCA_046593655.1 Lacibacter sp.
TTATTATCTGTAATTGAACAATTAAGGTTGTTACCCGGTTCATTAAAAATATGTAGTTCTTATGTGATAAAATATGGCCAGCCTCTTGACAATGTAGAGGATGCAACATGGCTTGCCAAAATGGGGCCAGACGCAAGGTCTGAATACAGAAAAACAGCAAACATTTCTTATAATTTCCTTCGTTACTTCTTTTCATTATGGCAAGATTTATGCGTGAAACAGAAAACAGTTAACTTTGGGTAGTTGCTGCTTTGCTGAAAACGAACCGCTGCAACATTCAGAATAAACAGAAACAAAAAATCATCCGTTATGTCATTGTTCAATACAGGCAAGAATAAAAAAGATAAGAAGAAGAATACCCTTCCAGCAAATAAGAGTGCATTTATGGCTCCTAAAAGTGGCGGCAAAGCCAATACTAAAACATCGAGCAATGCAGGTAAGCATGTGGGCGGTGCCCAGCGTGGAGCATAATACCTGTTTTCATACAATAGTTTCTCACACAAAAGTTTATCCGGCAGGCTTGCTGTAAATTGCAGGCTTACCTTCTTTTGATTGAGCTTTGTTTTCTCTTCACCAGGGTTCGACAGGCTCATCTTCACAACAAGAAGCTGTTCACATTATTATGATTGATTACCTACACGGATTAAACGAGCGGCAGAAAGAAGCAGTGTTGCACATGAACGGGCCGTTGATGATTGTAGCAGGTGCAGGCAGTGGTAAAACAAAAGTGCTTACCACACGTATTGCCCATTTAATGGCGCATGGTGTAGATTCATTCAATATACTGGCGTTGACTTTTACCAACAAGGCGGCTAAAGAAATGAAAGAACGTGTGGAGCATATTCTTGGTAACCACGAAGCAAGGAATTTATACATCGGTACTTTTCATAGTGTGTTTGCACGAATCCTGCGGAGCGAAGCAACGAAGATGGGCTATCCATCGAACTTCACCATTTATGATACAGATGATGCAAAGAGTGTAGTAAAAACAGTGATCAATGAAATGAATTTGGATGATAAGCATTACAAACCTTCCACTGTTTACAATCGTATCTCCTCAGCCAAGAATGCATTGGTTGGTCCGGCAGAGTATGCAACGGATTATCATATTCAACAGGAAGATATGCGGAGCAACCGTCCCGCCATTGCACAGATCTTTGATGCATATGCCAAGCGTTGTTTTAAAAACGGGGCCATGGATTTTGATGATCTGCTCATTAAGTTTTATGAGTTGCTGAAAAATTTCCCGGACAGTTTAAGCAAGTACCAGCGCAAGTTTAAATACATTATGATTGATGAGTACCAGGATACCAATCCTGCGCAGTACGAGATCATCAAGCTGCTCGGCGCCATGCACGAAAATGTTTGTGTGGTGGGCGATGATGCACAAAGTATTTACAGTTTCCGAGGAGCAACCATTGAAAATATTTTAATGTTCCAGAAAGATTATGATGATGTGAAAGTGGTGAAGTTGGAACAGAATTACCGCAGTACACAAAGTATTCTCAAGGTAGCCAATGAAGTGATCAGCAATAATAAAAACCAGATTGAAAAAATATTGTTCACCGAAAATGCTGAAGGTGAAAAGATCAGGTTGATCAGAACCATGACAGATAATGAAGAAGGAAAATTTGTTGCGGATACCATCCAGGAACAAAAACTCCGCAATCATTACCGCAATAAAGATTTTGCTATCCTGTACCGGACCAACGCACAGAGCCGTGCATTTGAAGAAAGTTTGCGGCGTATGAACATTGCCTATATTATTTATGGCGGCATTAGTTTTTATCAACGCAAAGAGATCAAGGATTTTATTGCTTATATGCGTTTGATGGTGAACCCGAAAGATGAAGAAGCATTGAAACGCATCATTAATTTTCCTGCAAGGGGTATTGGTAAAACAACGATTGATAAATGTGTGTTGTATGCCAATGAACAAAATATCAGTATGTGGGATGTGCTCACAAGAGCGACACAGTTTGGTTTTAAAGCGGGCACACTGGAAGCAATTGATGGTTTTGTGATCATGATCAAAAGCTTTGCCAGCATGTTGCAAAAACATAACGCCTATGAAGTGGCGATACATGTAGGCAAGCAAACAAACATCGTTAAAGAATTATTCAATGATAAGAGTACGGAAGGTTTGCAGCGGTATGAAAACATACAGGAATTATTAAACTCTATCAAAGAGTGGGTGGATGATACACAGAACAGGAACCAGATTGATGAAGATGGGATTGTGATAGATAGCCCCCATCCTAACCTTCCCCCAAAGGAGGAAGGAACAAGCCCCACCCAAACCCTCCCCGAAGGAGAGGGCTTAGCAAACACACAAAGCCAGCTTTTCAACGATACTGAAATTAATAAAAACTCTTTGCAAAGTGAAGATGGTGTGAAGGTGGCCCATCCGCCAACAGGCGGAGATGGTTGGGAGGGGGCTTTAGGGGCTGTAACTCTTGGTTCTTACTTACAGCAGATCACTTTATTAACCGATGCTGATAATAAAGATCCAAATAGCGACAGCGTAAAACTGATGACCATCCACGCTGCTAAAGGATTGGAGTTTAGTTGTGTGTTTGCTGCCGGATTGGAAGAGTTATTATTTCCCAATGCTATGAGCATTAATACAAGGGAAGAACTGGAGGAAGAACGAAGGTTATTTTATGTGGTGATCACCAGGGCTAAAACAAAACTCTGGATCACTTATGCTAATACACGATACAAGTTCGGGCAGATTGTACAAAATGATCCGAGCCGATTTTTAGATGAGTTGCCCGAAGAATATATTGACCGAAGTTTTGCAGGTGGTGGTATGAAAAATCAAAGTTCATTTAGCAGTGGCTCTGCATTTGAACGGATGAGTGGCTGGGGTAACAAATCAAACAACGACGATGCAGCAAGAGCAGAAAAAAAATATGGAGGCCCTCCGGGAAAAAAATCCTCAACACCTGCTTATTTAACGCCATCAAACCGACAACAAACAGTTGACCACAAACCGGCTGCTGATTTTGCAGCAAGTGATACCAGCAATTTACAGGAAGGACAAAAAGTGGAACACCAGAAATTTGGTTTTGGTGAAGTAATGAAGATGGAAGGCAGCGCACACAATCCTATTGCAACAGTGAAGTTTGAATTGAACGGGGAGAAAAAGATCATGCTGAACTACGCCAAGCTGCGCATCATTGACTAAGCTTTTTTTGCATCCGCTTTTTCTATCACTGTTTGAATAAATTCTTCGATGGTAGTGGGTTGTAATCCAAATTGCTTAATGCTGTTCTCAACAGGCATTGTTTCATTTGAATTTTCGGTAGCCAAACTCAATTTCATTATTCTTGCAATACCCGGATGAAGAGGTTGAAGCAAAACAGAAAAAAGTTTCAATACAGGAACGGGAATATGCCCAACTTTTGGATGGATGTTTAACGCTTTTCCAAACAACTCCGCAACCTCATTCTTCGATCTGTTTTGCGGGCCTCCCAAAAGCAATTTTTGATTGTAATAATTTTCATTGAGTATTATTTTATCAAGAGCAGCTACAATATCTTTTACGGCAATAAAATTGGTGGGGTTGTTTCCTGCACCCAGGATCATTGTCTTTCCTTTTTGTACAATACTTTTCCCCAGCAGGTTATACGCATGCCACTCCATAAAAGGGGGCAGCTTTAAAATGGTATAGTTCAACCCGCTATTGATTAAATATTGTTCAATGACATATTTTGTGCGGTAAAAATCAACAGGATGATTGGGAGAAGCGGTATTGATAGACGTATAGATGAACTGCTTCACACCCGATTTCTTCGCTTCATCAATTAAAAACTTATGTCCGTCTTCATCAACATTTTTAGATTTGTTTTTTCCTCTGCCCAGTAAACCGTGTGCAGCAGTTAATATAACATCTATGTTTTTACAACTATTGATAATGGTGTCAGGGTTTGTTAAATCACCAACGATCACTTTCATCCCCAACTTTTCCAGCTCAGCAGCTTTGTTTTTGTTTCGAATAAAAACAGTAATACCGTATCCTTTTTCAAGAAAGAACCGGGCAGCAGCACTTCCCAATACACCATTTGCTCCAATGATCAATAGTTCAGGCATGATTATAATTTAAGATTTTAAGGTACAATAAAACAAACAGTCAGAAGAAAAACATTTCGATCACCTGCTGTGATTATTTAGTTGAGTGCTTTCTTCAAGGCTTCAACTGTTTTCTGATCGTTCCCGATAAAGATCTGGTTGTTAAAAATAGTAACCGGCCGTTTGAGAAAAGTATCTTCGGCAAGAATATAATTTTTATAATCCTCTTCGCTGAGTTGTTGATTCTTTAGCCCCAGTTCTTTGTACTTTAATGCACGCCGGCTGAACAATGCTTCATAAGAACCTGCCAGCTTCTTCATTTCATCCAGTTGTTTGGCCGTGATTTTTTCTTCACGGATATTCTGCATCTCAACCCCGGCCTTATCAATCTTTGTTTCTTTAATAATAGCCTGGCAGGTGGTACAGTTGGCCAGGTGATACATTTTTTTCATAACTATATTTGAAATCTTGTAACTTTTTACACAAGGTTACTACAAATACTATTACGTAAATCAATTGGTTGAATGACAACCCCAACTGAACAAGATTTTTTACAGTTACTAAACCAAAACCAGGGCATCATACGGAAAGTATGTCATCTCTATGGCCGCAATGATGCGGACAAGGAAGACCTGTACCAGGAAGTGGTTATTCAACTCTGGAGGTCGTTTGGGTCCTTTCGTGGTGAAGCAAAGTTCAGCACCTGGATGTACCGCATTGCGTTGAATACCGCTATCAGCAACCTGCGGAAGCAATCCCGAAAAGTGGCACTCAGCTTTCCGGAGTTTATACCAAAGGAAGAAGCCGATACAGAAGAAGAAAAAATAAAAGAAGAGAAATTAAAAGACATGTATGCAGCCATCAGCCGGTTAACGGAAGTAGAAAAAGCAATTGTGATGTTATACCTCGATGATAAAAGTTATGAAGAGATGGAAGAAATTCTCGGTATCAGCAACGGAACGCTGCGTGTAAAAATGAACCGGATCAAAGACAAATTACGTACACTCACTAAAGCAGAACAATATGGAGCTTGATCAGTTAAAAGAAATGTGGGGCGATGTGGGCGCCAAACAAAGCAA
>JBKJNM010000178.1:0-2576 GCA_046593655.1 Lacibacter sp.
ATCAACTGCAACCGGATTCATAGCAGCAATTTGCATAGCAACATCTTTACCTGCTTCAGCAGCTTCTTTGCTTAAGCCTACTAATACACCCATGCGATAAGAACCGTGAATATAAGAGGCAACAAAGGGAGCTTCTACTCTTTCAAATTTACTGATTCCTATTTTTTCGCCAATGGAAGCTAACTTATCATTGATCATATCAGATACTTTCGCACCGTTGATCACCACTTCATTCAACTCATCAGCACTTTTTACATTATTTGCAACTGCAGCATCAGCAATGGATTGTGCAAACGCAACAAACTCAGCATTCTTACTTACAAAATCAGTTTCGCAACTAATGCAAATAACAAACCCTGTTTTACCATTGGCACTTGTTTGTGCAATGATCACTCCTTCTTTTGCTTCACGATCGCTGCGTTTTGCTGCCACTTTCTGACCTTGTTTACGCAACCAGTCAATCGCTGCTTCAAAATCACCATTAGCTTCAGTTAACGCTTTACGGCAATCCATCATTCCTGCACCTGTTGCCTGGCGCAGCTTATTAATATCCTGTGCACTTATTGTTACAGTTGACATATCATTTGTTTTTTGAAAACCTGCCAAACGGCAGGCAAGTTTGAAATTTTTAAAATCAGAAAATGGAATTGCAATGTTTATTGCAATTCCATTTTCATTTTGAAATCAGTAAGCAAGTATCCCCTGATCTCTTATCTTGAAGATGTACGTTTTTGTGTGCTTGGTACACGACGTTTTGGTCCGCCACCTGCACCGCCGGGTCCGCCACTATTTCCACCGGGGCCTCTTCCACCAGGACCTCTTCCACCACCACGACCGCCTCTTTCTCTTCCGCCGTCTTCACCTACTTCAAACTTGTTGGTATCGTCATTCACTTCTTCCGTTTCTTCTTCTATTTTTTCAATCTGGCGTTCAGCTAAACCTTCTGCAATAGCAGCAGTAAGGTATTGCGTAATGATAGCAATTGATTTTGTAGCGTCATCATTTGAAGGGATGAAGAAATCAACTTTATTCGGATCGCAATTGGTATCAACCATACCAAAGGTACTAACGCCTAAGCGCTTTGCTTCAGATAAAGCAATATGCTCATGACCAATATCAACCAGGAACAAAGCAGCAGGTATACGGCTCATATTAGCAATGCCACCCAATACTTTTTCCATTTTATCTTTATCACGACTCAATTGCAAACGCTCTTTTTTAGTGATGCTGTCGAAAGAACCATCGCTAAGCATTTTTTCAATGCTCTGCATTTTCTTTACACTCTTACGAACGGTGTTGAAGTTGGTTAACATACCACCCAACCAACGATCTGTAACATAAGGCATGTTTACTTTTTGTGCACATTCCGTTACAATTTCTTTTGCTTGTTTTTTTGTAGCCACAAACATGATCTTCTTACCGCTGCGTGCAATTTGTTTCATTGCTGCTGCCGTTTCCTGTAAACCTTCTACAGTTTTATTAAGATCAATAATATGGATACCTTTTTTTTCAGCAAAGATGTAAGGCAACATCTTGGGGTTCCACTTCTTTTTCAGGTGACCGAAATGCACACCTGCTTCGAGTAATTGCTGTTGTAATGAAGTGTTATTTTCCATTGTATGTATATAATCGTTTTTAAATTTGTTTGATCACGATCATTGGCCAAAAGACCAATGTGTGTATTAACGTTTAGAGAACTGGAAGCTTCTGCGGGCTTTCTTATGACCAAATTTCTTACGTTCAACACCACGAGGATCACGCTTTAATAAACCTGCGGCTTTCAATACAGGACGAAACTCAGGATTTACTTCCAACAATGCACGGGCAATACCCAGCTTTACTGCTTCGGCCTGTCCTTTAATACCACCGCCGGTAGCATTCACCTTTACATCAAATTTGTCTAATGTATCAGTTGTTTTTAAAGGAGCTTCCACCTGATTTTGTAAATACATCAGAGTGAAATATTGCTTGTAATTTTTGTCGTTCACAATAATGTTACCAGTACCCTTGCTGATGAACACACGGGTAATAGCTTCTTTACGGCGACCAACTGCGTTTTTTTGCTTTTCCATTTTATCTTGTTTGGAATTTTGTAATTGGATGATTAAGATGTAAACTTCAGTTCTTTTGGTTGCTGAGCAATATGATTGTGCTTTTCGCCAACATATACAAATAACTTTTTGTACATCTTGCGCCCCAAAATGGTTTTTGGTAACATCCCTTTTACTGCACGTTCAACAATTACTTCAGGACGGCGGCGTTGCAAATCTTTTGCAATTTCAATTTTCTGTCCACCAGGGTAGCCACTGAAATTATGATACTCTTTGTAATCAATTTTAGTTCCTGTAAAAACAACCTTTTCGGCGTTAATTACAATTACATAATCGCCACAATCAACATGTGGTGTATAATAAGCTTTGTTCTTACCACGTAAGATAGCGGCAATTTTAGAACACATGCGACCAACGGTTTGATTGGTGCCGTCAATAACGTACCAGTTACGTACTACGGTAGCCTCGTTCGCATGTTTGGTAGTGAAATGTAGTTTACTCATTGTTTTTAAGTTTTACCACGCC
>JBKJNM010000235.1:0-20881 GCA_046593655.1 Lacibacter sp.
GCTTTCAATGCCATTACTTCATCAGAAAGCCATTGCATGTTTCCCTGCATTTCGTTGCCCATGCTCCAAAAACAAAAAGACGGATGATTGCCATAATATTGAATTATTCTTTTCGCTTCTGCCTGTAAAAAATCATCGGCTGATTTATCCTGCCCGATTTTTAATGACCAGACAGGTAATTCAATTTGTA
Organism: Lacibacter sp.; assembly: GCA_046593655.1. Lineage (GTDB taxonomy): Bacteria > Bacteroidota > Bacteroidia > Chitinophagales > Chitinophagaceae > Lacibacter. The sequence goes on from JBKJNM010000235.1 coordinate 191, forward strand.
AATAAAAACCCATTTCATCTGCCACTTCAAAAGCCGCAGAAGGCGGGCACCAACTATGAAAGCGAAGATGATTTAATCCATAAGTTTTTGCTGTTTGAAATACTTTTCTCCAACCGTTTTTTTCCATTGGCGTATGACCCAGCTTTGGAAAAATACTGCACTCTAAAGTGCCCCTTAAAAATAATGGCCTGTTATTTATTTGCAAATGGGCATTTGTAGTACTGATTGTTCTAACACCAAAAGAAGTGGTTGACACATCATTTCCTTCAGCAGACTTTACCGATACATTCAGGCTGTATAAAGCAGGATTAAATTCATCCCATATTTTTAAAGTACTGTTTGTTTTTATGAAGGAAGTAATTTCATTTGCTCCCGGCTTTAGGGTAATATTTAAACTGAATGCAGTAAATTTTATGGCGCCATTTGCAGCGGATAAATACAGAGAACCCTTAGTAGTTTTATCCAGACTATTATTAATGATGCTGACAACTTTTATGATATTTTCTTTGGGTTCAGGAAATACCTGCAGGTTTTCAATATAGATTTTTGAAGTGGACCGAAGCTCCATTTTACCAATTACACCATTCCAGATTATTTGCGTATCATCAGTATATGCCTGAGCAAAATTTGCTGTGCCGAGGCTGATATCATACTTCCGGCTATTATCAATTCTTAAAGTGACGATATGCTTGCCGGGCTTTAAATAATTGGATAAATTAAAAGTATGTGGGGCAACAAGGCTCTCACCCATTTCATTTATTTTTTCCCCATCCACCCAAATATTAGTTTGCCATATCACCCGCTCTAAAAAAAGTACTATGTGCTTTTTATCCCATCCTGTTGGAATGGTAATTTCTTTTTGATACCATGCTGCTCCAGTGTAAGAAACCTTGCGCCATAAATGAAGCATTACCGCTCTCGTTAATTCAGGTTTGGCGTTTACCGGGTTGCCAAAGCCAGCATCATCCATCGTGCCTGGCAATTTTATTTGTTGCTTAAAAAATGAAACTGGTTTGTTATACCATTCTGATGTTTCTCCTTCGTTTAATGAATCAATTTTGAAAGCCCAGTTACCAGCAAGTGAAATATTTGAAACAGGCTGTGCAGCCACATTTAATGCAAACCCTGTTAAAACAAAAAGAAATATTTTTTTTACAACAATCATAAACTACTTATTTTAAAAAATGAACCTTAAACAACTTTACTAAGTTGCGCTAAAAACTCAATCATATCCAGATGTATGGCAGCTCCCTGGTGATTGATATTACTTTCCAATACTTTTTGTAAATTTTTTTTTGCTTCATCTGTTTTATCCAAACCCAGCAATCCTAAGCCAATGAGGTAATGGCAATGAAGGGTATTCTTCATATCAAGGTCCTGGTCAAACACCAGTAAATCGGGCAGCGATACAGCGAAATAATCTATTTTGATTTTATCATTCAAGTGTTGCCTACCAAAGCTGATAAGTTTATTGAAAATTTCATGTGCCCTTTCCTGTTTGCCTAATTTTAACCACGCCAATCCCTGGTAAAATATTTTATCCGGTTGTGGGTCGTTGTAAAAAATTGCCTGAGCAGGTTCGCTGATTCCATTTGTTGCAAGTACAAATTTCTCTGTTGCCTGTTGCTTTAACCCCATTGCTTCATAAGCACACCCCTGCAGATAATGAATATCATTTTCCTGCGTGCCATATAATTTGCCTTCACCTAAATTGTAAGGATAAATATTTATTGCTTTTAACAATTGCAAAGTATATTCATTTCTTCCTTCACTTAGTGCTTTCTTCGCCAGTTCAATATGGCAAATCAAAAACTGGTTCACCACTTTTCCTTCACCACCTTCCCAGGGATGAAATTGCCTTGCTGCAATCAGTTCTTTTGCTTTTTCATAATTGCCCAACTGGTTGTACATTGAAATCCTTTCTAAATAAATATCATCCCTCATGGCTACCAGAGATAAATTCTTTTCAAGTAACTCCAGTCTTTGAGCAGAAGGATAGTTTTGAATTTTATAAGACTGGTCCAATTCCATCAATACCCTTGCATCAGACGAATCCAGTTCAAAGGCTTTTTTTAATAGTTGTAAACTTGCTGCCGTCTTATTTAATTTATTGTGATACGCAAGGGAAAGGTTCCGAAGTACCGTCGGAAATGTATCATCTAACTGCATTGATTTTTCCCAATACCCTATTGCCTCTGTATATTGTCTTTTTGCATACCAATAATTGCCCAGGTAATAATATGCTTTAGCGTCTCCGGTATTGTTATTAATTGCAGATTCCAGCACCATCATATCTTCAATCTTGTGAGGGAAACAATAATCCGGTGATGCCATTGCTGCCTTATTGAGATAAGCATCCGCAATAGATAGATTGTTCAACCGGATATTTAACCAGCCTAAATAATAGTATAGCAAAGGAGTAGTTGCCGTTGCTTGGTTTTTCTCATATATTTTTAATAAATCATTTGCTTCTTCAAACATACCTGCCTGTACATAATCCAGTGCATATTCCAGGTAATTATTAAAACTGTTTCTTATCAGCTTTGTAAAATCAGCTAATAATTTATCTGCGTCAAATTGCATATCATCTGCCGCTGCAATTAAATACTGTTCAAATAAACAGCCATAATTAAACCGGTCAATGGCAAGTGATTCATTGATCAAAATTTTTGCTGCTGCTGTGTTTCCTGTTTTTCTTAAAAGTGCAGTTTTTAAATGCCTTGCATTGTGGCTATGACTATTTTTAATAATTGATTTATCAATTAAATAAAGTGCACCAGTATAATCTACTTTGATTGAAGCAAGCCTTGCAAGTTGAAAAAAAGCATTGTGCTGGCATTCATCATTCCACGTGGATTTATAAAAAAAAGTATAGGCTTCGTCATTTTGATTGCCCATTTTTAAACACAACCCAAGATTATATAAAACAATGCCTTCATTAGGATTTGTGTTTCGTTCGGTTATGCTGTTAACCGCTTTTCTAAAATAAGGTGCTGCCTTTTCAAACTGCCCGTTTCTTAAAAATAGTAAGCCCATTGCATTGTTGCAGCGAATATCTGTTACATCTCTTTTTAATGCCTCTTCATAATACGAAGCCGGAGAAAAAGTTGCATGGCGGTATTGCTCTAAATGCAAGCCGTTTAAAAATAATAATTCATTTGTTTCAATTTCAGCAGGATGTTTTGCAGCTTTTGCAGGCTGTGGTATTTCCTTTTCAATTTTTATTTCGGGCTGATAACTTACCAATAAGTTTTGTTTGTTATCGCTTACAATTACTTTTATTTCTTCCGGTAAAAATGGACTATTTAACTGCACCGATTGCTGGTAACTTTTATGGGGAGATAAATCAGTAGTAAATTCATTTAGCAACACCTCATTTTTAAAAAGCTGTATAACAGCATTTGGATATACTGCAGTAGTATAAACTTTCAATAGGATTTCATTGCCATTAAAATCCAGATTAAGTGCTGCTTCTTTGGTGGCATTTTTAACCATCCCTATTTCTGCATAAGGCATAAAATATTGCTCAAAACTTTTTTCTTCGTTGGGTTGTATCCAGGCAAAGTCTGGCTGGTTATCTGTAAAAACACCACACATTAATTCAATGTATGGGCCATCTTCATCGGTAAGATTTCTGTCCCAGGCTTTACCAAAATCGCCGTTGCCCCATGTCCATTGTTTTTTGCCTGTGGATATATGATGATTGGCAACATGCAACATACCAGCTTGCGTATCGTGTTCGTAACATCCAATAAAATTATAACTGGATTGTACCGCCATATAAGAAGTAGGCACGGGTATATTTTTATACATGGAAATATCTGTGCCGGGAGCATAATTTACTTTATAGTAAGTACCGGTTGCAATGGGGAAATCGCTCACATCTCTTTTACCATGGTCATACACTGCATGTACATCTGGCGGAAAAACGGACTGATAAAAATCATTCGCCTTAACAGCTGGATTAGCCCACCAGAGAAAGGTTTGAGGGAAAGGTGTTTTATTATATAAACGTACTTTTATTTCAAGATATGCTTTACCGGGATATAAAGTGAAACCGGCCATACCCTTTGTCCTGAAAATCTTTTCCACTTCATTTACCCATACTGTTTTACTGCCATCTTCATTTTCTTCAATGGTAAAATCAATGGGTTCATAAGTAGAGGGGCGATGGTGTTGTGGCCAGTTGAATTCAATACCACCGCTAATCCATGGACCTGTTAAACCAACCAGTGCTGGTTTAATTACCTGGTTATAATAAATGAAATCTCTTTTACGGATTTTATCATATGCCCTATGCACCCTTCCGCCAAGCTCAGGTAAAATCATTATTTTAACAAACTCATTTTCCAGGAAAATAGCATCATATTCTTTGTCAAATTTTTCATCAGCAATTTTTTCAATTACCGGGTGAGGATATACTACACCGCTACTTCCCTGATAAACTCTTTTCTCTAAAAAAATTGGATTTTTTTCTGGCTTGCCAATCCCGTATGTAGGAATCAATATTTTTTCATGCCATGCAGCAACAACATTTATCATAATAGCAAGTTTGTAATTAATCGGATACAAAAGTACTGGCATACTACCTATTGCCTAATGGAATAATTGGTTGTTATGATGGATTATATTATTATTGTATTATGCTAAGAAAGAAAGAAGGCTTTGATGGGCAACGGGCAATTGTACTGCCAAGAACAATATTGGCAAAATATTGCAGCCCCAATCCTTTGATCGCAGGTGCATACATTACTGACATTGGTTATTATCCAAAAGCTAAGTTTCATTATAGGGAAAGAGGACATGGTAGCGACCAACATATATTAATCTATTGCTGCGAAGGAAAGGGTAGTGCACAAATAAAAAAAGAAGTGTATCAACTAAACCCCGGTGATTTTATTATTATACCGCAAGGTGTTGCTCACAACTATTCAGCAGATGAAACAACTCCCTGGACTATTTACTGGATACATTTTAAAGGGAATATTACCAACAGTATTTTGAAAACATTTCAATTTAAAAACAAAAGCTATAAAGGTTCTGTTGACTACCAGGACAGCCGTATCCGCTTATTTGAAGACATGTATTCCAATCTTGAAATGGGCTACAGCAATGATAATTTATGCTATGCCAATATGTGCCTGCAGCATTTTTTAACGTCTTTTATTTTTAACCATAATTATAACGTGGCAGATAAAAAACAAAGTATAGATACCATCAATGCTTCTATCAGTTACATGCAACAGCATATAGATGAAATGATTCCGTTACAGGTAATGGCACAGGCGGTTAATTTATCGGCATCGCATTTTTCTTTTTTATTCAGAAAGAAAACCGGGTTTCCCCCGATAGAATATTTTAATCACCTTAAAGTGCAGAAGGCTTGCCAGTACTTGCTATTCACGGATTTGAGGATAAAAGAAATAGCTGATAAACTGGGTATAGAAGACCAATATTATTTCTCAAGGATGTTTGCAAAATTAATGGGAATGTCACCTGTAGCTTATCGAACAAAAAGAATCAGTTAATAGAATTTGTATTAATGCCCGGTAAAGAAACCTTCCATTTCTTCCAATGTTTTGCCTTTTGTTTCTTTTACTTTTAACCAGATAAACAGTAAACCGATTAAACAAATACCGGCATAGATATAAAATGTTTTATCCTTAAGCCTGCTGTACAAAATAGGAAAAGTGAAGGTCAAAATAAAATAGGCAGCCCACAAACACAACACTGCTACAGAGGTAGCAGCAATCCTTATTTTGTTGGGGAATATTTCAGATATCAATACCCAGGTAACAGGCGCTAAGGATGTAGCATACAGGCCAATTGCTGCCAGTAAAAACCAGGAAACACTGGCTGATTTTGTACCAAGCAAAACAGAAATAATGATGTATAAAATTGCTAACCCGCCAGCGCCTGCCAGCATCAATGGTTTCCTACCGAGTTTATCTACCAGCAACATTGCCAATAAAGTAAATAATAAATTAATACCGCCAATAAATACCGTTTCTAATAATTGGTCATCTTTTGAAAAGCCAATACTTTCAAATAAAACTGCGGTATAATTAAATACTACATTAATACCGCACAGTTGCTGAAACACTGCCAATCCAATACCAATCAATACAGCAGGTAAAAAAGCTTTTTCAAAAACAGCGCTATATTTTACTTTTGTTATAGCAGAAATATTTTTATTAATACTTGATAAAGATTCTTCAGCATAATTTTCACCACCAATCTTCATTAATATTTTTTGTGCCTTTGCTTGCTTACCTGCCTGCATAAGCCAGCGTGGACTTTCCGGTAACCAAAGTACACCTAAAATAAATAAAGTTGAAGGAACAGCTCCAAGGCCAAACATCCACCGCCACGCATCTGTACCATTATTTCTTAAAGAGTAATTCACCAGGTTGGTTATTAGTATACCAATTACAATCGTCAATTGATTAATTGCCACCATGCGGCCACGTATATGTGCTGGCGCAATTTCTGCAATGTATAAAGGAGATAACATGGATGCCATACCCACTCCAGCACCAGCAAAAAATCTGGCTATAATAAAAATATCTCTTGAGGGAGCCATTGCCATAGCTATAGAAGAAAGTGTAAATAAAAATGCAGCAGTTAACAGACCCGGACGGCGGCCATATTTTTCAGTTACCCATCCTGCAACAAGACAACCAGATATAGCACCCAAAGCAAGACAACCAGTGGTAAAGCCTTCCCAATATTCATTCAAGCCAAACTGTTCTTTTAAAAATGGTAATGCCCCGGAAATAACAGCAAAGTCAAAACCAAATAAATAGCCACCCAATGCGGAAATAAAAGAAATGGATATAATATAGCGGGTGTTGAATTGATGGTTTGCAGCAGTCATTATGGCAATCGTTGATTTATAAAAAAATAATAAGCAATGATAAACAAGATGTAGTACTTAGACATGGATTTATGAATGAAAAGAATGGATTATTTTATGCAGGCAATAGAATTGATGCTGAATGTTGTTTGATGAATTCTCTTCTGTCTGCTTTAACATACCGAAATCTATATTGGTACTTCTATCAGTTATTCCTTGCAACCAGAAGCTGTTATACTAGCTTCCAAAAATTGCTGCACTTTAATAAGGAGAGTTTGTAGGATTGGTTGCCGATAATCCTGGTGAAAAAATAAAACTGAAGATGTTTAATGCCGAGATTATTAACGATGCTGATAAACTGAATGAGGAAGTAAGCTGGTATAAAGAGATTCCAGTGTATCTAACGTCACCCAACAGCAGGTGCTGGATAATTACTACCAGGTGAAGATGGAAGTGAAACGGTTGATTGGGGAGGAGGTAGAAAGGTTGAAAGGGCAGATGGCAGACAATAAGTAAAAAGTAATAGCCCATTTATAAATCAACTAATTGAATATCCTTTCAGTAATTATTTGCAAAAACCTGTTAAGTTGACTGCAGCTTTACAACGCATTTTTTTAAGCTGTCTTCCCAATCAGGTACCTGAACCTGAAAAGCCGTTTTAATTTTGTCTTTATTAAGTAAAGAAAATTTTGGCCGCATTGCAGGTGTTGGATACTGAGCCGTTAAAATGGGATGAATAATTGCTTTACTTGCATTGAGTTCTTTAATAGCCAATGCAAATTCATACCAGCTGATCTTTCCTTCATTGCTGTAATGGTAAATACCACGCTCCCACTTACCTGATGCAATAATTTCAAGAATAACTTTTGCTAAATCAGCAGCATAAGTTGGAGAACCAACCTGATCACTCACTACATTCAACTCATTTCGTTCACTCATTAACCGCATCATTGTTTTCACAAAGTTGTGACCGAATGAAGAATACACCCATGAAGTTCGAATGATGATGGCATCTTCATTTTCTTTCATACACAACTGTTCGCCCATTAATTTAGAAGCGCCATATGCATTGATAGGATTGGTTGCATCATCTTCTTTATAAGGCGTTTCACTTTCGCCATTAAATACATAATCAGTTGAAATATGGATAAGTTTGGTGTGAACTGTTTTACAAACAGCCGCAAGATTACCAACAGCTTCACCATTTACCAGCATCGCCATGTCCTGTTCACTTTCTGCTTTGTCAACAGCAGTAAAGGCTGCACAGTTAATACAATATTGAGGTTTGCTTGCAGTTAAAAACTTCTCAACTAAATCATATTGCTCCAGTTTCAGATCATCTCTAGAAGCAAATACAAAATGGAATTGCGGATAAATATCAGCGAGTTGCTGCAACTCTTTACCGAGTTGTCCATTACTTCCTGTAATAAGTATAACGGGGTTATCCATATGTTGGTCAAAAAAAGCTATCGGCTTTCAAATCGGCTAATGAAGAATTGAGTTGATCCTTACCCGAAACAATTTCTTTACCGGCAGGGATTTCCCAATCAATGTTCAAAGAAGAATCATTGTACAACAAACCGCCTTCACTTTCTTTGTTGTAAAAACTATCACACTTATACAATACTTCAGCCGTTTCACTTAGTACTGAAAAGCCATGAGCAAAACCACGGGGCACCAGCAAGGCGTTCTTTTTTTCTGCTGTTAATTCAACTACAAACACTTGTTTGAATGTTGGTGAATCTTTTCGCAGATCAACTACCACATCGAGTATAACGCCACTTAAACAACGTACCAGTTTCGCCTGTGCATGAATCCCTTTTTGAAAATGCAACCCCCGGATCACAGCATAAGAGGAGCTTGATTGATTATCCTGAATCCAATTATATGGCAGCCCTTCTTTTTCAAACGACTGTTGATTATATGATTCAAAAAAATAACCCCGCTCATCACCAAACACATTTGGTTCAAACACTACTAAGCCGGGGAAACCTGTTCGCAAAAAAGCCATTTCGATATGTCTGATTTAGGATGTATGATTTCTGATTTTCTTTATTCAACTTTCACTATTGACCATTCACCTTCTTACCTCTTCTCATACTGCACATTATAAAACTTCTGATAATCACCACTGGTTACATGATTGATCCATTCTTCATTTGCAAGATACCACTCTACAGTTTTCTCCAATCCTTCTTCAAATTGTAGTGATGGACTCCAACCCAATTCTTTATTGAGTTTTGTTGCATCAATGGCATAACGCAGATCATGCCCGGCTCTGTCTTTCACATAAGTAATGAGCTTAGCGCTTTCACCTGCTGTACGTCCTAACTGCTTATCCATAATATTGCAAAGCAAATGCACCAGGTCAATATTTTTCCATTCATTAAAACCACCTACATTATAACTCTCTCCAACCTTTCCGTTATGGAAAATAGTATCGATCGCTCTTGCATGATCATCAACATACAACCAATCCCTTACATTCTCACCTTTACCATATACAGGAAGTGGTTTATTATTTTTGATATTGTTGATCATGAGCGGAATTAATTTTTCCGGAAAATGATGCGAGCCATAATTGTTGGAACAGTTACTCATTACAACAGGAATTCCATACGTATCATGGTAAGCCATTACAAAATGATCGGATGCGGCTTTGGAAGCTGAATAAGGAGAATGTGGATCGTATGGTGTTTCTTCTGTAAAGAAACCTGTTTCACCTAATGACCCATACACTTCATCGGTAGAAACATGATAGAATAAGTTTCCATCATGTCTGCCAGCCCAATGTTTCCGACAGGCATTCAGCAGAATAGCTGTACCCAATACATTTGTTTTTACAAAAGCAAGAGGGTCAAGAATACTCCGATCAACATGACTTTCTGCTGCCAGGTGAATCACTGCATCAAAATGAAATTGATTGAACAACTCATCCACTCTTGTTTCATCAGTGATGTCCATTTTTTCAAATGCATAGTTTGGTTGATGTTGTAAATCTTTCAGATTCTCGAGGTTACCTGCATAGGTCAAAGCATCACCATTTACAATTTTATAATCAGGATACTTATTTACAAACAGGCGGATAACATGGCTGCCAATGAAGCCTGCTCCACCTGTTACCAATATCGTTTTATGAAATGTGCTCATTATAAACTCCAGTATTTCAATTTTGAAATTTTATTCCGATAGATTCCTTTGAGATCAGCAAATAAGGCCTGTTCATTTGCTATAGATGACAAATACTCTTCTGTGAACGCAGTATATGGATGATGAGCAACTGCTAACACAATGGCATCGTATCCCTTACCAATTCCAGTAGCCAATGTTAAGCCATATTCATGTTTTACTTCTGCTGCATCTGCATGCGGATCCACGAAATCAACTGTTACATTATATTCCAGCAATTCCTTCACCATATCCGCCACTTTGGAATTGCGGATATCTGCAACATTTTCTTTAAAGGTTGCCCCCAGCACCAGCACTTTGGCTTGTGCAGCATTGGGTGCATGCTTAATGATATGTTGTATTATTTTCTTTGCAACATACCTTGGCATTTCATCATTTACAAAACGGCCGCTGGCTATTACTTTTGAATTATATCCAAGCTGCTGAGCTTTATAAGTTAAATAGTATGGATCAACTCCAATGCAATGACCTCCAACAAGACCGGGAGTGTATTTATGAAAATTCCATTTTGTTCCTGCTGCTTCTACCACATCAAATGTATTGATACCGATACGATCAAAGATCATGGAGAGTTCGTTCATTAATGAAATGTTCAGATCCCTTTGTGCATTTTCAATGATCTTTCCTGCTTCAGCTACTTTGATGTTTGGTGCACGGTGCACACCAACTTTCACTACAGCTTCATAAACAGCAGCAATTTCTTTCAGTGACTCCTCATCGCAACCTGAAACAATTTTGATGGTGTTACTTAAAGTATGATGCTGATCACCGGGATTAATTCGTTCAGGTGAATACCCAATCTTGAAATCAACTTTTCCTTTCAAACCGGAAAACTGTTCCAATATCGGCATGCAATCATCTTCTGTACAACCAGGGTATGTTGTGCTTTCGTATACTACGTAATCGCCTTTCTTCAACAACTTACCAATTGTTTCGCTGGCCTTTTGCAATGGCGTGAGGTCTGGCACTTTGTGATCATCAACAGGTGTTGGCACTGTTACAATAAAGAAGGAAGCTTCTTTCAACACGTTCACATCATCAGTAAATACAATTTCTTTTCCTTTAAACATAGCTGCAGCTACTTCTTTACTGGGATCTTCATTGCGTTGCATCATGGCAATACGGTTGCTGTTGATATCAAACCCAATCACCTGCATGTGAGCCGCCAGCTCTAAAGCCAGTGGCAACCCCACATAACCCAGCCCAACTACTGCTATTTTCTTTTCTTTATTGATTAATGATTGATACATAAACCTCACCTCCCTTCCTCCTCTCCAAAAGAGAGGAGGCGGTACATTTTTTTGTTATTTAAACTTTGTTTCTTCCACTTCAACGGCCTCACCTCCCATCCTCCTCTCCAAAGGAAGAGGAGGCGGTGCTTCTTCTCTCTTCCAAACTATTTATCTCCCACATCATCCCTGGCTATTTAATCATCGCATAGCAACCAGTGTACATTTCCTGGTAGCGATTGAAAAGCAGGCCTTGTGCTTAGTAAGCCCCGCCCGGATGAACTGGTCGGACGGGGGTTTGGGGAGGCCTCCTATTTCATGCTCACAAATTCTTTCGGCAGTTTACTCCACTCATCTTTAGAAAGATTTTTGAAATACTCAAAAGTAATTTTCAAACCTTCAGCCCTGGATACTTTCGGCTCCCATCCAAGAATAGCTTTAGCCTTCGTAATATCCGGCTGACGTTGTTTGGGATCATCAACAGGCAACGGTTTGTACACGATCTGTTGTTTAGTGCCGGTTAACTTAATCACTTCTTCAGCAAATTCTTTCAACGTTATCTCAGCCGGGTTACCAACATTCACCGGCATATCATAATCACTCATGAGCAAACGATAAATGCCTTCCACCAGGTCATCAACATAACAGAAACTTCTTGTCTGGCTTCCATCGCCAAACACGGTTAAGTCTTCACCACGCAAAGCTTGCCCAATGAATGCAGGCAATGCACGGCCATCATTGAGTCTCATACGTGGACCGTATGTATTGAAGATGCGGATAATTCTCGTTTCAACAGCATGAAAGCGGTTATACGCCATGGTGATGCTTTCCATAAAACGCTTGGCTTCATCATATACTCCACGTGGACCAACAGGATTTACATTTCCCCAATATTCTTCTGTTTGGGGATGCACCAATGGATCGCCGTACACTTCAGATGTTGAAGCAACCAATATTCTTGAACCCTTTGCTTTAGCCAGGCCCAAACAGTTATGTGTACCATGTGCTCCCACCTTCAACGTTTGAATTGGAATTTTTAAATAATCAATAGGGCTTGCAGGTGATGCAAAGTGCAGGATATAATCGAGTTTGCCGGGAATATGAATGAACTTGGTAATATCATGATGATAAAACTCAAATTGTTCCAGCTTAAATAAGTGTTCAATATTTTTCAAATCCCCGGTAATGAGGTTATCCATTGCTATTACATGATATCCTTCTTTAATAGCACGGTCGCATAAATGCGAACCAAGAAAACCCGCGGCCCCGGTGATTAATATTCGTTTACGATCCATCATAATTTATTTCAGTAGTACACTTATAAAATAAGACTCACCCAGAACTTTAAAACTAACTCACTTTTTCCCTTCCTACACTTTCATAAAAAAATCCGAGTTGTTTCATCTGCTCTCTGTCGTACACATTTCGTCCGTCGAAGATCACTTTGTTTTTTAACAGCATTGTAATTTTTTCAAACTCAGGTGTACGAAATTCGCTCCACTCCGTAGCAATGATCAAGGCGTCTGCATTCTCCAATGCATCGTATTGATTATCGGCAAAATCAATTTTATCGCCAAGAATCTGTTTTACATTTGGCATAGCCTCCGGATCATAAGCATGCACTGTTGCACCGGCATCTGTTAAAGCATCAATCATATATAAAGCGGGAGCTTCACGAATATCATCCGTATTTGGTTTGAAAGCCAATCCCCACATCGCAAAACGTTTACCTTTGAGATCATTGTTGAAATAGGATTGGATCTTTGGCATAAGGAACAATTTCTGTTCATCATTCACCTTCATTACAGCATTCAATATTTCAAAATCATAATTCACTTCGCTCGATGATTTTACAAGGGCCTGTACATCTTTAGGGAAGCAACTTCCACCATAACCAATACCCGGAAACAAAAAGCGTTTACCAATACGTTCATCACTTCCAATCCCTTTACGCACCATATCTACATCAGCACCTAACAGTTCGCATAATCTTGCTATTTCATTCATAAATGAAATCTTCACTGCAAGGAAAGAATTTGCTGCATACTTCGTTAACTCAGCACTTTTTTCATCCATAAAAATCACAGGATTGCCACTGCGTACAAAAGGAGCATACAATTCCGTTATGATTTTTTTTGCACGTTCATCACTTGTTCCTACCACTACACGATCAGGTTTCATAAAATCATCCACCGCTACACCTTCACGCAAAAACTCAGGGTTACTAACTACCGCAAATGCCCCTTTATAGTTTTTAGCAATTGCTGCATGTACTTTATCGGCAGTGCCAACAGGTACGGTGCTCTTATCAACTATCACTTTATAATCTGTAAGAATCTTTCCCAAGTCATCTGAAACCCCCAGAATGTATTTCAGATCTGCACTGCCGTCTTCACCAGGAGGTGTAGGCAATGCAAGAAATATAATCGTTGCATCTTTGATACCTTCAGCAAGATTGGTCGTAAAATGCAAACGGCCTTCCTTGAGGTTGCGGAGAAATATTTTTTCAAGACCGGGCTCATAAATAGTGATCTGCCCATTTGATAATTTGTCAACTTTGCTTTTATCAATATCAACACAGGTTACCTGGTTCCCTGTTTCTGCAAAACAAGTTCCTGTTACAAGACCTACATACCCTGTTCCTACGACTGCAATTTTCATATGATGCCCCAACCCCTGAAGGGGGGTTGATCCTTTTAATTATTTTTGTTTAGATAAAAAGTCCAATACGTTGGTTGTAATAAATTTCAACTGTTCTTCTTCCAGTTCGGTATGCATTGGTAAAGAGATGACACGATCCGTTAGCCAATCAGTCATTGGTAAATTAAAATCGGCGCCACCAAAACCTGCAAACATCTGCTGGCGATGAGCAGGCACAGGATAATAAATCATGGAAGGAATTTTCTGCTCAGCCAGAAATGCATTCAATCCATTTCTTACTTCAGCTACATTTTCAAAACCATCCAATGTTAATGTGTATTGATGAAATACATGATTGCTGTATGAAGCACGATAAGGTGTTATAATGTTTTTATGACCTGCAAAAGCCGCATCATAATAATCAGCTGCTTTTCTGCGGGAAGCAATATATTCATCCAGTTTTTTCAGTTTTATTTTTAAAACTGCTGCCTGTACCGTATCCAATCTTGAATTACATCCCACCACTTCGTGATAGTAACGCACTTTCTGTCCGTGATTGGCAACCATCTTCAATTTCTCTGCCAATGCATCATCGTTGGTAAACATGGCGCCGCCATCACCATAACATCCCAAATTCTTTGATGGAAAGAAGGAAGTACAACCAATCGTTCCAATAGAACCGGTTTTCTTTTTTGTTCCATCGGGGTAGATATAATCAGCGCCTATTGCCTGTGCATTATCTTCTATTACAAATAAGTTATGTTCAGCTGCAATCTTCATGATCTCATCCATGTTGGCTGCATGGCCATACAAATGAACCGGAACAATGGCCTTTGTTTTGGGAGTAATTGCTTTACGGATCGCTTCCGGGTCAATGCAAAAAGTTTTTGGATCAACTTCTACAAATATAGGTTTCAACCGAAGTAATGCTACCACTTCAACAGTTGCAATGTATGTAAAGGAAGCTGTGATCACTTCATCGCCCGGTTTTAGATTCAATGCCATCATCGCAATCTGTAATGCATCGGTTCCATTGGCACAGGGAATAGTATGTTTTACACCGAGATAAGTATTAAGACCAGATGCCAGCTCCTGAATGGGCTTGCCACCAATAAAGGCTGAACTGTCGAGGACATCTAAGATGGCAGCATCTACTTCCTGTTTGATTGCATGATATTGCTGCTTAAGGTCAACCATTTGAATAGGCCTCATAAATAAGCTTGTTTAAACGGGGGCGAAAGTACGTTAAAAATGCCGTTTTGCGGCTGAAACTACCGTTGCAAAATTGTAGTTTTTAATGTCATTTACATTCCTCTTAGATTTGCGGCTAATGATCTTCTTTTATAACATATTCCGCATTGTTTATAAAACAGGCATCTCCATTGTATCTGGCTGGAATGAGAAAGCAAAGAAATGGGTGGATGGACGTATGAATTGGAAACAGGAACTTGCTGCTACATGGAAACCTGAACACGGTGATGTTGTTGTGTGGATGCATTGTGCAAGTTTGGGTGAGTTTGAACAGGGAAGACCTTTGCTGGAAGAACTGAAATCCCAAATTCCAAATTCCAAATTCCTTCTTACGTTCTTTTCTCCTTCGGGTTATGAAGTGCGCAAGAATTATAGTGGTGCTAATCATGTCATGTACCTGCCATTTGATTCTGCCGGGAATGCTGCTTTATTTCTTGATATAGTTCAACCAAAGCTGGCCATTTTTGTGAAGTATGAGTTCTGGCATTTTTACCTTGCTGAGCTAAGTAACAGAAAGATTGAAACCATTTTAGTATCGGGTATTTTTCGTTCAACACAACCTTTCTTTCAATGGTGGGGAAGTTTTCACAGAAATATGCTGAATCATTTTACCCAACTGTTTGTACAGAATGAATCATCCAAAAAATTACTGGGTTCAATTGGATTGGCAACTAAAACAACCGTTGCAGGAGATACCAGGTTTGATCGGGTGCTTACAGCGGCTGAACAATGGACACCCATTGAACAAATAAGTGCTTTTTGTGCAGATGAGTTTGTAATTGTTGCAGGCAGCACATGGGCAGAAGATGAACATATTCTTGCAGAATTTATCAACGATCATTGGGCAAACCATAAGCTGATCATTGCGCCGCATGAAATAAAACCAGAAAATATCAATCGTTTAAAAACCATGTTCCCCGATTCAATTTTATTTTCTGAGCTTTCCACTCACCACTCACTTCTCACCACTAACCGTGTTCTTATTATCGACAATATCGGCTACCTCTCCCGGCTTTACAAATATGCAACTGTTTGTTATGTAGGTGGTGGCTTTAATAAAAGTGGTCATCATAATATTTTAGAAGCCGCTGTGTATGGCAAACCAGTTATCACTGGTCCTCATTTTCAAAAATTCAAAGAAAGTGTTGAGTTAAAAAAAGCCGGCGGTAGTTTTACAATCGAGAATAGTACACAACTAAAACAAGTGATGCAGTTGATGAACATCCGGGAAGCTGGAACAATTGCAGGAAACTATGTAAAGGAAAATGCCGGAGCAACAAATACAATCATCAACTGGCTTCAGGAAAAACGTCTTTTTACCAACACATAAAATTCCTGTGTGGCAAGGCTTTCATTATCCCAGCCCAATTTTATTTTTAATTCCCGTTCCATCCAGTATTGAGCTTCTGCATAAATGGAAAAGCTATTGATGGTTTTAATGCTGCGTTCATACATGGCTTCATCGCCACGGAATAATTCATTGATGAATACAAAACGATCATTAATACCGATTGCTTTTTTGAGATCTTTAATGGAGTTTGATGCGGCAAATTTATGCCCTGTTTCAGTTTTTTGTTCAATTAACTGATCATGGATGGATGGTCCTTCTCCTGTAATTGCTTCATTCACTTCTTTTGAACCATTTTGATGGGCCTGCGCTTTATAAGTGGGTTGATGAATGAGAGTTGGAATTTCAGGTTCATCTTCAAACAATAAAACCGGCTTGTGTTGCTGTTGCTGGGCTTGCATTTTTTTCACAAACTCAGCTTTTTTACGGATCTCTTCCAATTCAGCTTCTATCTCTTCTTCATTTACCTGTAATACTTCCAGAATTTTTTCTGCAGTTTCTGTTGGTGAAGGATGAGCCTGTTGTGTTGTTAGAGTTTCAGGTTGAAAAGCAGTTAAGTCGATTTTGGCAGCAGGCATCAGCACAGCCACTCTTAGCGTACTGATGTTTTCTGTTTTTTGTTGTACAAGGTTTTGCAATTCGGTCTGCAGCATATTTGTGAGCAGCAACATTTGTCCTGCGCTGGCTTTCCGTTCTAAAGCTTGTTGTAATTGTTCAATGAGAGAAGCAATACGTTCCATGAATAGTGCTTACTTTTGGCGGTATTGGAAAATTGCCGTTAAGTTACAAACAGTTTGGCATAAAATATTGATAATGTTTATAGAACCTAATATAAGAGGAGATCGCAGAGGATGGATTGAAGTGATCTGCGGATCTATGTTCAGCGGTAAAACCGAAGAATTGATCCGCCGTTTAAAACGTGCCCGCATTGCTAACCTGAAAGTGGAAATATTTAAACCGGCTGTTGATATCCGTTATGATGAAGAAAAGATAGTGTCTCATGATGAAAATGCAATCTTGTCCACTCCTATTGATAATTCACAAAAGATTTTATTGATGGCGCAGGATGTAGAAGTGATAGGCATAGATGAAGCACAGTTTTTTGATGCCGAGATCGTTAATGTGTGTGAACTGCTTGCTCTTCGTGGCTCCAGGGTAATTATTGCTGGCCTTGATATGGATTACAAAAAACAGCCATTCGGACAAATGCCCAATCTTTTGGCTGTAGCTGATTATATTACCAAGCTGCATGCAATTTGTGTTGTATGTGGTAATATCGCCAACTATTCTTATCGCACATCCAATGAAGGTGTGCAGGTTGTGTTAGGTGAAAAAGATAAATACGAACCTCGATGCCGGCATTGTTATCATCATAAATAAAACCCCCAATTTGCCCTCCACAAAAAAAATAGTTGCTCTCTTTAAAAAAGATCTGTTGCTTGAAATAAGACAACAATATACTTTCTATGGCATACTGCTCTATATCGCCAGTACCATTTTTGTTCTGTTTTTAGCTATGGGACAACCCGAAGCAACTGCATGGAATGGTTTATTCTGGATGAACTTATTATTTATTTGTATCAATGCCGTGGCCAAAAGTTTTTTACAGGATAGTCGTGGACGGATGCTTTATTACTATTCAATAGCTGGTGCACTGGATTTTATTCTGGCCAAGTTGTTTTATAATGTTTTATTAATGCTGGTGATGAGTTTACTAAGTATTTTATTATTCAGCTTTTTTTTAGGTAGTCCATTTAATAATACCATCAACTTCTTAGGCATAACTATTTTAGGAGGCATCAGCATCAGTTTGGTGTTTACATTATTAGCTGCTATTGCAGCAAAAGCAAGTCAAAATGCTGCCCTGATGGCTATTCTTGGTTTCCCTTTGATCATTCCGCAATTATTGTTGCTGGTAAAGATTTCTAAAAGTGCCTTTGGTGAAATATTTCGTGATGGAGCATTGATACAAATGATTTTGCTGCTGGGTGCACTCGATTTGATGGTGGTGATACTGAGTCTTATTTTGTTCCCTTTTTTGTGGAAAGATTAGGTTCAACACCCTACCTTTGCGCCACTTTAAAGGAAGCAGAAAAATGACAGTTTATTAAACGCTTCTTTTTTGAAAACGATTAAAACTTCATATGCAAAGATCCTGGTGGAAGATATTAGCAGTTCTGTTATTGCTTTACACATTTACCGCAGGTTTCCTCGTTCAGGTTCCCGTTATTGGCAACTTATACCAAACCATCCGTAATTTATTTTTTCATGTTCCCATGTGGTTTGGCCAAATGATATTGCTGTTGGTAAGTATGATATTCTCTATACGCTTTTTAAGAAGCGGAAATCTTGTCGATGATATCAAGGCCCGTGAGTTTGCTCGTACCGGAATTATTTTCGGTGTACTTGGATTGGTTACCGGTGCTATCTGGGCCACTTATACATGGGGCGAACCGTGGAGTAATGATCCCAAGCAAATGGCGGTAGCTATTGCTTTGCTCATTTACCTTGCTTACTTTGTTTTACGTAATTCCATGCCTGATATGGATAAGCGGGCAAGGGTAAGCAGTGTTTATAACATCTTTGCTTATTTTATTTATGTTCCGTTAATTATGGTATTACCAAGATTGGTACAATCATTACATCCGGGAGGTGAGGGAGTGGAAGGTAATCCTGCACTGGGTGGGCAGGACCTGGATCCTGCAATGCGAATGGTATTCTGGCCTGCTGTTTTTGGCTGGACTTTATTAGGTGTTTGGATGACAACCTTGCTCATCCGCATTTCAAAACTTAAAGAAAAAAACTGGATTCATGCGTAAATATTTCCTGTTAATTATATTATTTCTATTCTCAGCGTTTCAACTTATGGCGCAACCAACTGCCGATCCTTCAACGATGGAAAGCCATGGTAAAATTTATGTTGTGATGGCCGTATGCCTCACCATTTTTACAGGTATTGTTATATACCTCATCCGCATCGATAGTAAAATTGCAAGGTTAGAAAAAAAGAACGATTAATCTTTTGCTATATTAAATTTAAAAAACGATTGTATGTCAACAACGAATTACAGTTTTTTTGGAGCAGTAGAACAAAGCTTCGATAAAGCAGCAGCCTTTACAAAATGGGACAAGGGTATTCTTGAACAGATCAAGCAATGTAACAGTGTATATCAAATGCGCTTCCCGGTAAAAATGGATGATGGGACCATTGAAGTTATAGAAGCCTACCGTGTGCAGCACTCGCAACACAAATCACCTTGTAAAGGTGGTATCCGTTTCAGCGAAGAGGTAAACCAGGATGAAGTAATGGCACTAGCTGCTTTAATGACTTATAAATGCGCCATTGTAAATGTACCTTTTGGTGGAGCTAAAGGTGGTATCAAGATCAATCCACGTAATCATTCTGCCTATGAACTGGAAAAGATTACACGCCGCTATACATCGGAGTTGGTAAAGAAGAATTTTATTGGTCCCGGCATTGATGTACCCGCCCCTGATTATGGAACAGGTGAACGGGAAATGGCCTGGATTGTAGATACCTATACTTCGCTACGCCCGGGAGAAATTGATGCGGCCGGTTGTGTAACAGGCAAACCCATAACTCAGGGAGGTGTTCGTGGCCGTCGTGAAGCTACAGGCTTAGGTGTATTTTATGGCATACGTGAAGTATGTAATATGCCCGAAGTAATGAGCAAGCTTGGTTTATCAACCGGTATTAAAGGTAAAAGAGTCGTTGTTCAGGGGATTGGTAACGTTGGTTACCATACAGCAAAATTCTTTAGAGAAAATGGTGCGAAGATTATTGCCATTTCGGAACATGATGGGGCTGTTTATAATGAAGATGGATTGCATGAAGATGAATTGATCAAGTTCAGATCAGAAACCGGGTCAATTATTAACTTCCCCGGTGCTACAACCCTTGTTAAAACAGAGGATGCTTTGGAACTTGAATGTGATATATTAATACCAGCAGCCCTGGAAAATGTAATTAACAGAGATAATGCACCCAGGGTAAAAGCAAAAATTATTGGTGAAGCAGCCAACGGCCCTTTAACTCCGGAAGCAGATGAGATATTTGCTGCCAAAGGTGTGTTGGTTGTTCCTGATATGTTTCTTAATGCAGGAGGTGTAACTGTTTCCTATTTTGAATGGCTTAAAAATTTAAGCCACGTTCGGTA
>JBKJNM010000265.1:0-12315 GCA_046593655.1 Lacibacter sp.
TCAACCTCAAATCACAAATTAACGAGTATGCAGGCTTGGAAAGACTACCAGGAAAAAAATAAAGACCGTTTCCTTCATGAATTGCTTGATCTGTTACGCATCCCCTCCATCAGTGCAAAAAGAGAACACAAAGCCGATATGGTTACCTGTGCCGAAGCAGTGAAACAACGTTTGCTTGAAGCCGGTGCAGATAAAGTGGACATTTATCCCACTGCCGGACACCCGGTGGTATATGGTGAAAAGATGATAGACCCAAGCAAACCAACCGTATTGGTCTATGGTCATTACGATGTGCAGCCGGCCGACCCGTTGAACTTATGGAACAGTCCGCCCTTTGAACCCATGATCAAAGACGGGAAAATTTATGCCCGTGGCGCCTGCGATGATAAAGGACAATTCTATATGCATGTAAAAGCATTGGAAATAATGGTGCAAACCAATTCACTCTGCACCAATATTAAGTTTTGTATTGAGGGGGAAGAAGAAGTAGGCAGCCCTAATCTTGCAACTTTTGTTAAAGAAAATAAAGAATTGTTGAAGGCCGATGTGGTTCTCATCAGCGACACCGCCATGATCAGCATGGAACATCCTTCCATTGATATTGGTGTGCGTGGACTGAGCTATATTGAAGTAGAAGTAACAGGCCCCAACCGTGACCTGCATAGTGGTGTATATGGTGGTGCCGTTGCAAACCCTATCACAGTTCTTGCAACGATGATTGCAAGCTGTCATGATGAAAATAATCATATTACTATTCCCGGTTTTTATGATGATGTAACGGAAGCAACTCCTGAAGAACGTAAGTTGATGGCTGCCGCACCTTATGATGAAGCGGAATACAAAACCGACCTTGGTGTAACTCAACTCTGGGGCGAAAAAGGATATACAACCAATGAACGGACAGGTATCCGTCCAACGCTGGAAGTAAATGGTATCTGGGGTGGATATACAGGTGAAGGTGCCAAGACCGTATTGCCATCCAAAGCATTTGCAAAAATTTCTGCAAGACTGGTACCCAATCAATCTTCCACAGTTATCACAGAAAAATTATTGAGCTATTTCAAAAGCATAGCACCGGCCGGTGTAACAGTGAATGCACATGAACATCATGGTGGTGAGCCTTACATGACACCTGTTGACAGCAAAGCTTACAAAGCAGCAGCGGCAGCTATTAAAGATACATTTGGAAAAGATGCTATTCCTGTGCGTGGTGGTGGCAGCATTCCAATTTGTGCATTGTTTGAAGAAGAGTTAGGTATTAAGATCGTATTCATGGGTTTTGGATTAGACAGCGATAACCTGCACAGCCCGAATGAGAAATACGACATCTTTAATTTTTATAAAGGGATTGAAACGATTCCTTATTTCCATAAACATTTTGCGGAGATGTAAGAAGCCTCAAAGAGGTGACACCTTTTCGAAAGGTGTCACCTTTGATAACAGACACGAAGGCACAAAGAAATTTTCTTTGTGCCTTTTTATTTGTTTGGCATCCAGCCTTCAAAAACCCTCTTGTAACGTCCGTAACAATTATTAACGTTTCCTGTACAATAACTTTTAGCTATAACGTTTTTGCTATATGAGAAAAATAACCATCATCCTCGCTTTCATCATCAGCGCATTCAGTTCTTTTGCTCAAACCACTCCATCAAATAAGCTGCTGGTACGACATGATACAACCATCTTACAAGCGGATGAATGCGAATGGATCATCAAGTCACTGTTAACGAATACATCTTCGCTCACATCTGAAATTGGCAAATCAGTTCCTCAAATTATTCTTGAAGCCATTGCAAAAGGAAAGATCAAAGCCATTGATGTGGAATCAAATCAACCCATTCCGGCAAAAGGAATTTTTACCTGGCGAATAGGAACTGATACGGTTCTAACCTTTGATGAAGCAGGAAATGAAAAATACAGTGTTGTACAACATCTGCGAAATGCCGATAACATATCAAGGATCAAAATTTACCAGGATTGGTATGTTGATCTTTTAACTAAAAAATTTCAATCAGTTATTAAATGGATTGAATTAATGGAAGAAGTACATACACAGAGTGGAAATTTTATTGGCTATACCCCTTTATGCAGGATTTACTATTGAGTAATGCAAACAAACTTTCCTGCCTTACCGTTTTACCAGCTAGTACAAAAACAGTTGTCAGTTCACCCGAAGGGTGACTGCACAACATATTCCTACAACTGCTTTATTAAAACACCAAGCGATGATCGGTCACCCTTCGGGTGAACAGTCATCAGATTTTCTGGCCAAGAGGAGTTTGGTAGAAGAAGTAATTATTTATCTTCCACCCGGAGGACATTTCTCTTTCAGATAAGCAGTGTACATTTTCATTAAATGAGCAAAGGTTCCCTGCCCTTCGTTGATGCTATGTGTGCGATTGGGATAAGGCATAAACTGAAACAGTTTTCCGTTTTTAATCAGTTCATTAATTAATACTTCAGCATTACTGTAATGCACATTATCATCACCCGTGCCATGTACATACAATAAATTTCCTTTAAAATTTTTTGCATACGTAACAGGCGATCCTTTAATGAAATCGTCTTTATTTTCCTGCGGCAACCCCATGTAACGTTCCTGGTAAATATTATCGTAGAACAACTGGTTACCAACTGCAGCAATAGAAATACCTGTTTGAAACAGATCTGGATATTGAAATAACAAATGCAGGGTGGTTGATCCTCCACCGCTCCAGCCCCAGGCAGCCACTCTTGATGGGTCGAGGTATTTGCGTTGTTCCAGCAATTTCTTCATACCCATTGCCTGGTCACGGATATTGAGCCGGCCAATCTGTTTATAAATACTTTTTCTCCACTCAGCTCCTTTCAATGTAGGAGTACCCCGGTTATTGAACGATACATAAAAATAACCCTGCTCATTAAAATCGCCATTGAACATAAAATTACTACCCGCATAAAAATCATCTTCCACTGTTGTGCTGGCAGGCTCGCTGTACACATATAATACAACAGGATATTTTTTGGTACTGTCGTAGTTTTTTGGTTTGCTCATCCATCCATCCATGGTTACGCCATCCGCCGTTGTAATAGTAAAAAACTCGAGGTTGGGACGGGCAGTAGGTTTAATAGTTTTTAAAAGATCGTCGCCGGCAACAGGTTGGTGTGCAGGCAAACTGATCAATTGCGAAACAGGCATCACTAATCTGCTGGTGAAACCATGCATGCCAAATTTTCCATCGGGAGATAATTCGTAGCTGTTGGTGCCACTGTATCCTTCAGGTGTAACACGTACAGCTTTACTTTTACCATCCATCTTTACTTTATAGAGATAGCGTTGAATGGGATTATCGGGTGAGGCAATAAAATACAATTCATTATTCGCTTCATCTACAGCACTGATGGTTGCAATATCATAATTACCAACAGTGAGCAGGGTTTCTTTTCCATCTCTTGCTACTTTATAAATATGACGCCATCCGTCTTTTTCACTCACCCATAAAAATGCAGCAGTATTGTTGATGAAGTCCCAACCTTTTGGATCATCATCATTCCAGCGGCTTTTAATATCGATCCATGCCTTATCTGTTTCCGTATAAAACAAGGAAGCAACTCCTGTGGATGCATTGCAGAAATACAATTTGCTTTGGTTTTGTTTGCGGTTGAGTTGTTGCAGCACCAATTCGTTGGGTCCGCTCCATTCCATGCGTGGCAGATAATTGTTCGATGCATCGCCCGGAACATTCATCCACACTGTTTTTGCAGTTTCAATATGCACTACAGCAATCTTTACCGGTGAGGGTGCTTCTCCAACTTTTGGATATTCAACCGGAATGACTTGTGAATAATTACTGTCGGTTGTATTGAGCATATAATAATCACGGATCTTGTTGGCATCCACCTGCCAGTAAGCAATGCTCTTGCTGTCGGCACTCCAGCGAAAACCATCACGGCAACCGAACTCTTCTTCATACACCCAATCGAACGTTCCGTTGATCAGTTTTTTTGTATTGTTGGTGGATGTTACAGCAGTTGATTTTCCTGTTGCAATATCTTCTACATAAATATTATTGGCATGAACATAAGCTACTTTTTTCCCATCGGGCGAAAGCTTCGCATATAACAACGTTTGCTTTGGCTTATCGGAGCCGATCCTTTTTAGTTTGGCATTTGCAATATCAAACAACCAGTAATCTCCTTTGGTATTATAACGCCACACCCTTGTTGTATTCGTAAAAATGAGGACTTGTTTTTCATCCTCACTAATGGTATAGTCAACAGTTGTAATTGATTTGCCATCGGCTGAATAAAATACTTTAGCCGGAACAAGCACTTTTTGTTCACCCGTCTTTAGATTGGTTTTAACGATCGTATTCTGATCCATTTCATAGATACTGTTGCCATCCTTTGTCCATTTGATCTTATCTGCTTTAAACTGGGCAGGAGCAAATATTCCAAAAAACAAAAAACTAAGACAAAAAATAAGATGCTTCATATTGTGTAATTAAGACTCCGAAAATAATGAAATGAGCCAATAGTTATTTCGTAATTTTATGTTATGAGTTTTTTGACAAATAAAAAGCTTTTCTGGGATTCCGATATTCAACAATTGAATCCAACACTGCATCAGCAAAGTATTATTGAACGTGTGCTTGAAAGAGGTAGCTGGCAGGAAATAAAAGAATTGATTGGTTATTATGGAAAACCTGCAATTGTTGAAGCTGCAAAGCAGGCAAGGTATTTCAGCGATAAAACAACCCATTTTATCAGCGGATATTTTTCTATTCCACTAGAACAGATGCGATGTTACAAAGAGAGACAGTTGACCCCGCCACTTTATCTTTAATTTATTCCTTACAGGAAAAAGACTACCTCCAATCATTCATTTTGGTTGGCGGAACAGCATTGGCTCTTCAATTAGGCCACCGCAGTTCAACTGACATTGATTTATTTACCAATGAAAGGTTTGATGTCCCTGATCTACTCACTTCTCTTCAACTTGATTATTCAATTGAAATTAGGCAGCAAATGCGGCATGCGTTGTTATCGGTGATCAATACAATTAAAACTGATTTTGTTTTTCAACCATCCGATATCATTGATGCAATTGTAAATGATGAGGGAATAAAAATGGCCTCGTTAAAAGAAATAGCTGCAATGAAAATAGGAGCCATTACATCAAGAGGCAGAAAAAGAGATTTTGTTGATCTTTTTTGTCTTTTAGAGCATTATTCACTTGTAAACATTCTTGAGGCTTTTCAGAATAAATATAAAGGAGCAACTCCGGAACTTGCCATCCGCAGTCTCTTTTATTTTGAAGATGCTGAAAACGACCAGGAGCCCGTTTGTTTTTTTAAGTATAACTGGAAAACCGTAAAAGAAAAAATTAAAAAAGAAGCATCTAAACTTTAATATGCCCGAAAAAGAAAAACTCCGCATCGACAAATATCTCTGGGCCATCCGGCTTTTTAAAACACGCAGCCAAGCCGGTGATGCCTGTGATAAGGGAAAAGTGAAGTTAAATGGAGACAACTGCAAAGCATCCCGTTCGGTGAATGTGGGCGATGAATATGAAGTAAAAACGGAAACCAAACGCTGGCGAATTAAAGTAACCGGGCTATTAGAAAAACGGGTTCAATATGCCGAAGCAATTAAATACTATCTGGATATTACACCGGCAGATGAACTAGACCTTATTAAATCTGTTGCCTCTTCCTTTCATACCGGCAAACGTTTAAGCAAAGTAGGAAGACCCACAAAAAGAGATCGTAGAGATTTAGAAGATTTTATGGAAGATTGATTTTTTAACAATTTTCTATTGCAGATTTGTAAAGTATACTTTACTTTTAATATGTCAAGTAAACTTTACATATTATGAAGTCACGTTTTTTATTTCCTTCCCAATGTAAAAGAGCCGGCGTATTTATGGCGCCATTGGGTTTTGTAATTTGGGCATTGATACAGCAAAACATAATCGACATTGGAGATCCGGGGATCAAAACCATAATTATGGTGATAACCTTTTTTAGTTTTTTGGTTGGTATGATATTCCTTGTTTTGTCAAGAGAAAAAACAGAAGATGAGTACACTCAACAAGTACGATTGGAATCTTACCAATTTGCTGCCTTGGTTCAGTTTTTTATCCTCTTGTCATTAACCATTATCGTAATGTTTTTTGAAGACCGTTTTGGCAGTTTTGTGTTTGAGCAAATACCTGTGTTCCTGATTCTGTTGTTTTGGCTTGTTTATTTTATTCGTTTTAACTACATCCTCTATTTTTCAAAATCAATCAGTAGTAAAGATTATGAGAAATAAGGTAAAAGAAGAGCGCTTAAAGAAGGAAATTGCTCAAACAGAATTTGCCGATCAGTTATCAGTTTCCCGGCAAACCATTCACGCCATTGAAACCGGTAAGTATGTTCCCACTACTACACTTGCTTTAAAAATTGCTAAGTTGCTATGCAAAAAAGTTGAGGATATTTTCATTTTGGAGAAGGGCGATTGATCAGTCGGGTTTTCGCACCTCATACTTCTTACTTCGTACTTATCTTTGCGCTCATGCACATTCATATTCTTTCTGTTGTTCCTGAATTGCTCGATAGTCCACTCAACCACAGCATCATGAAGCGGGCAAAAGATAAAGGGCTGCTGACTGTTACTGTTCATCATCTCCGCAAATGGGCGGTGAATGAATATGGACAGGTAGATGATTATCAATACGGCGGTGGTGCAGGTATGGTGATGATGTGTGAACCATTGGAAAAAGCCATCAAGGAATTACAACAGGAAAAAAAAATAGATGAAATTATTTTTTTGACTCCTGATGGTGAGCAACTGAATCAACAAACTGCGAATCAACTTTCATTGAAAGAAAATATCTTATTGATCTGTGGTCATTACAAAGGCATTGATGAACGCATCCGTAAACATTATGTAACGAAAGAAATTTCCATTGGTGATTATGTACTAAGCGGTGGAGAATTAGCTGCTGCTGTTTTAGTGGATGCGATTGGCCGTTTGATCCCCGGTGTACTCAACGATGAAACATCTGCATTAACTGATTCGTTCCAGGATAACCTCCTGGCTCCGCCGGTTTATACTAGGCCTGTTGACTATAATGGCTGGAAGGTGCCGGATATATTATTAAGTGGCGATTTAAAAAAAATTGAAGAGTGGCGCTATGAACAATCGCTTGAGCGAACCAAACAACGCCGGCCTGATTTGCTGGATGAAGAATAGATCAGGGTTCAAAAAGAAATACGTTCAAATCATCTATCAATAAGGGTCTGTCGCTCTCTGCATTCCAGCAATAAACTGAAACACGATCAAACACACCCGGCAATTTTGCATCAAAGAAAATGCGTTTGGTTTCATTGTCGTTCAATACTCTGTACACACGAACCATATTATATTCTACAGTGCTGTCTCCTTTATAAAATTTTACAATGAATTGAGCCATCCGCCAGGTATTCCATTCTTTTCGTTCTGTTCGGAAGGTTGCAGAGATACGAATGAAATGACCCTTCTTCTTTGGTACAGTAAAAAAATATTCAGGTGTTAATTGTTTCTCTTTGTTCATGAATAAACTTTTTCCTGAAATAGCATACAATGCAGTTGCATGCTCATTTGATTCGCTATCGAAGTTGTTAACATAAATTTTTGTGGATGATGTGGGGGCTCCTTTGAATTGTTCTGTCCTGTCGAGGAGCAACTGAACATTATCATCCACTTTATATTGAAATAAGATTGCTTTAAGATAGGCATCCGTCATTTCACCTGCACGGTATAATCCGCCAAGATGAGCCTGGTGTGTTAACCAAAAATTATAATAAGCACATAGCAACAAAAAAAATCCTGTAATCATTTTCAGATACATGTTGTTTTTCAACAACACATCCAGCACACCAGCAATGGATATTGCAAGTACGGGGTAGGCCTGTATCATCGCTCTCATACCAAGGCTTCCGCCATACCACCAGATATCCCAGGCAAAACAGATATAGATAAACAAGGCACTGAATAATGCAACAACCCAGAAAAGTTGTTGCTGCTTTTTATAAAGAAAAGGCAGACCAATAAAAAACAGGATCATTACCGGAGTGTAGGTGAGCCATCCATTGTTTGAACTGAACATGCCATTATACAAATGGGGACGCAACCAGCTAAAACCCTGTTGCTGGTAAGTGTAAACGATCCATTCACCACTGCTATATTTCCAGTAAAGCAATTGGATAAACACAAATGCAAACATGCAGATGCCTGCAGCCAGTATATATGTAAACTGCTTCAAAAAAAATGATACCCGTTGCTGCATTGCTGCTATCGAATCAATACCCCACAATAAAGGAATAAGGATGCTGATGATCTCTGTTGGCCGAGTAAGTGTTGCCAGGCCAACTATACAACCGATGAGGAAAGCTTTGGTGAGCGATGGTTTTTTATAAAACTGAATGGTGCTCCACATCAGCAAACAATACAATGTAAACAAGCTGCTATGAGTCATGCCCACATCAATGGAAGCATAGTTGAGATAATTGGTAGCGAAAACAACAATCAGTAATGTAATAGCTGTTGCTGTATCAGAAAAATAATTCACTAAAATTTTACGGAGAACCCAGATGCCAATCATTGCCATCAACATCATTCCCAAACTGATGGTCAGTTGGTATGGATAAGAAAAACCATCTGCAGCATAAGAGGCTGAAAATTTTGCATAGAGATGAGCCACTGTAAAAAAGGGCAACATCATCAATGCCTGCCCTGCCGGGTATTTCATAACATAATTACCGGATAAATGCAGGAAGGCTTGTTGAAAATCGGGAGTTGGCTGATACTTTGCAAAGATGCTGTCCTTAAACGCACATTTTTTAAGGTCTTTATAAATAAATGTTGCAGGCAAGTACATATAATAACCTGAAACATCCCAGCTGATGGTTGCTTCACTGTGAGGTTTATTCCACTTGGGATAATAGAAGATGCCTGTAAAAAGGATCAACGCACAGCAACAAAAAAAAGCAAACCTTGACCATTGCATGATGATGCTAAAATAGGTAAAAAGAGTTGCGGCGGCCTTTGGCCGCCGCAATAAAATTTATATGATATCAATTCTATGACTTCACGCCTATCACAGGTAAACTCTTTTCACGAATCAACTGATTGAATTTAGGAACATCTTCTGCAACGATCTTCTTCAATTTGTTCAGTTGCTCATCGGCTTGTTTGCTCAATTCAGCAAATACATCTTTTGATTGTTTGCTGGGCGGGTTAATACCACTGTTGGCCACATCAAATACACCACTTAATTTATCATTGATGCGGATGGGGAAATTTAATGGATCCTGCCCGCTCTTTGATTTGGTTTGATACAAGGTTTCTTCAATAGCAGTTAATTCTTTTGTGATGCTGGTTGCCATGTCTTTAATTTCTTTGGGACAATCCTTGCCTTGTCTTGCTACAAACTCATTGATCTGTGTACGCAGTGCACGGATATCTTTGATGCCGTTCTGCACGTCGTTGAATTTCTTTTGAACAGTTAATAAGAAATTGAACTGCTCATCATAATCAGCTTGCGTAAGTTTATAGTTCGGATCAGCTTTTACAACAAAGGGAACTTCAACGGAATCTTTTCCTACTTTAATTCTTGCAAAATAATTTCCGGGAGGAGCTGTAATGGTACCTGGTGCACCATTCCAAAGGATCATTCCTTCGCTTGGCTCAGCCGGCGGATACTGCAGGTTCCATACAAACTGGTTCAAGCCCTTAGTGATCTCCAGTTTTTCTTTTCGCTGTCCGACCTTGTCATCCGGGCGGGCATCCGTCGCAAATGTTTTGATAAGCTTTTTGTTTTGATCCATGATGGTAACAGAAGCCTTGATGCTATCGGTTATATCTTTTGCAAAATAATTCACCACAACCCCTGCCGGTGGATTAGCCCCTGCATTACGTGGCGCAATAAAGAAACGGGAGAATGGATTCGCCTGCATTCTCCAGCCCGGATTTACATCAAACACATGTAAATTTTTATTAACAATCTCCGGCTTCGACTGTTGCAACACCGTTAAATCATCCAGCACATAAAATCCTCTGCCCTGTGTAGCTATGATCAGATCATTTTCTTTAATGGTCATATCTGTAATGGGAACAACAGGCATATTGAGTTGAAAGGATTTCCAGTTATCACCTCCATCATAAGAAATATACATTCCAAACTCAGTGCCTGCATATAATAAGCCCGGGCGTTTATGATCTGCACGCATCGCTCTTGTAAAATGCATTTTGTTGATGCCGTTAGTGATCAGCTTCCATGTTTTACCATAGTCTTCTGTTTTGTAGATATACGGCGTGTAATCATCTAACTTATATCTAGTACCAACAAAGTATGCAGCACCTTTTTTAAACGGATCAACATCAACACAATTCCACATCATCAATTTCGGCGCATCTTTTGGTGTTACATTTTCCCAGTTCTTACCAGCATCTTTACTTACGTTGATCAATCCATCATCACTGCCAGTCCACAATAAATCTTTTTCAAGAAAACTTTCTGTGCCGGTGAAGATGGTGCAATAGTATTCAACGCTTGTATTATCCTGTGTAATAGTACCACCACTTGATTTTTGTTTTGTTTTATCATTCGTTGTCAGATCGGGCGACAACGCTGTCCATGTTTGTCCTTCATTTTCAGTTGCAAACAATACATTACCTGCGCAGTACAATTTTTTAGGATTATGTGGTGAAAAAAAGATAGGGAAGTTCCATTGAAAACGATACTTCTGTACATCTGCCCCTGCACCCATCGGGTTATCGGGCCACACACTAATTGCACGGTTCTCTCCTGTTTTATGATCGAGCCTTGATAAGTAACCACCATAGTTACCACCATAAACAATATCCGGATTGTTTGGATCGGCCACTACATAACCGCTTTCTGCACCGGCAGTTGATTCCCAATCCTGTTCGGTAATACCTGCTCCGTTGGTTCTGCTTTTAATTCTTACCGTTGAATTATCCTGTTGTGCGCCAAGAATACGATAAGGAAAACTGTTATCAGTTGATACACGATAGAACTGACCGGTTGGTTGATTCATATACGTACTCCAGTTTGTGCCTGCATCAAAGCTTACCTGTGCACCACCATCATCTGCAACAATCATACGATCTCCATTCTCCGGATCGATCCACAGATCATGATGATCACCATGTGGTGTTCTTGAACTTTGAAAAGTGCGCCCCCCATCACGGCTACGCATAAAATTTACATTGGGACAATACACAATGTCAGGATTCTTTGGATCAACAAATACTTTTGTATAATACCATGCACGCTGGCGAATATTATTATCACTGCTCATGAGTTGCCATGTTTCACCGGCGTCATCACTGCGATATAATCCACCATTTGCATTTTCAATGATAGAGTAAATGCGTTCAGGATTACTGGGAGCAAAGGCAACACCAACAATGCCCCATGTTCCTTTGGGTAGTCCTTTTTTAGAGGAAACATTCGCCCATGTATCACCCCCATCCGTTGATTTATATAAACCACTTCCCTCGCCGCCACTTTCCAAACTATAAGGTGTGCGGATCACACGCCACATACCTGCATATAATGTAGATGGGTTGCCCGGCTCCATTACCAGATCAGCAGCACCGGTTTGATTGTTTACAAACAATGTTCTCTTCCATGTTTTGCCTCCATCAGTTGTTTTAAACACACCACGTTCTTCATTAGGACCAAACAAATGACCAACTACAGCAACCCAAACAATATCAGCATTGCGTTGATGAATAACAATGCGGATGATATGTCGTCCATCTTTTAAGCCAATGTTTTTCCAGCTTCTGCCACCATCTTCACTGCGCCACATTCCACCTAATCCTTCGCTTACATTACCACGCATGCTGTTCTCGCCTTCGCCCACATAGATCACATTTTCATCACTTGGCGCAACTGCAACGGCACCAATGGATGAGCCAAAATATTTATCAC
Source organism: Lacibacter sp. (assembly GCA_046593655.1). GTDB lineage: Bacteria > Bacteroidota > Bacteroidia > Chitinophagales > Chitinophagaceae > Lacibacter. The sequence goes on from JBKJNM010000265.1 coordinate 11,969, forward strand.
TGATATTTTTCCAGTTGCTGCCACCATCACTTGTTTTCCAAACGCCACCTCCTGTTGCACCCATGTAAAAAGTTGTTTTGTTTTTATAGCTGCCGGCAACTGCAGCACTTCTTCCACCACGGTAGGGACCAATGGAACGATACTTTAATGTACCATAGACTGCTTCTGCACCTGTTGAGGCCGGGGCAGATGTTGGGGATTTTTTTTGTGCAGAAGACACGAACACACAGAACAATATGCCCGAAAGCATTACAATTTTTCTCATACTGATTGATTTAGGATTTTGAATGTACGAAGGAAAGAGCTTCTTATTAAAAATCATTCTCTCAATTTGATGAATGGAAGGA
>JBKJNM010000016.1:0-24263 GCA_046593655.1 Lacibacter sp.
AACTTCGAATGCTTTCTCTCCTTAATATTGTATCCTTAACAGCCTCTGCAGATTCTACTTCCCGCTTGCTTGCTATTGTGAAGATGTTTTCTGTAGAGGCTGTGCCTATTTGGGCAACTCATGCAGCCGGGTAAGCAACGGCTGCAAATGCTTTTCCTTCCGCAACATGCCATTGCACACTTCTTCAATTCTTGTTAAAGCAGCACTGGATAAGACCCAATTCATGGGAACCTTATGTCCATCCAGCGGCAGGTGCAAAGGAATCAACACCCCGTTATATTCTTTACAAACCCTGAACAGCTCTTCATAACTGTAATTGGTATGCCCACTCCGCACATTGGTAATAGCCCCTAATATTTCACGGGATTCATTTAAGAACTCAATACCCCTGTATTCTCCGGCACTCTCTTCACTGAAATGAAATTGTATCACAAAAAACTCTGCTTTATTTCTATACTTTGAATTTTTTTTGATGGCTTCCAGCGCTTCGGCAATACCCAGAGCGCCTTTGTTTTCATAATAACCTCCATCAACATAATGCAGGCGTTTGTCTTTCTTCCATTCAATGGCTCCTGCCGGTGACACCAATGGAAACCTTGCACTTAAACTGATGGCCGTGCTGTAAGGCAACTGCACAAAAGATTTTTTTTGCAAATCAATCACCTTTTTAAAATTCACCGGATCAATTTGTACATTACTCCAGATGGTTCTGGAACCCGATTCCACTTCTGTAATATTTATGAGCACAACAGCATTCTCTTTTTGTTGAGGGTTGCCGGCATGTGTTGAAAAATTGGCAGCGAAAAGATTGGCATCATCTTTTAATCCTGTTGCTTCTGCAAAACTATTTTCCCAGGTTAGTTCCAATGCACGTGCCCTGTCGAACACAGGCAGCATTTTTGGAATAAAAGCGTTGAGGATTTCAGCAAAAATGAGTTTACCGGTTGTGGCCGATAAAAAATCTTTATTGTAAAAATTCCTGGTCACTGTTTTATAGTTGGCAGGTAAGGTAGGAGCCTGTGTTAATGCATTAAAGAAATTTACACCCAATGAACCGCCACTCACACTGCTGTAACAAAACAGGTAATCTTTAAAATTGGGTAAAGAATCCTGCAACCTTGCCAGCATCATTGAAGTAAAACAACCTGTTCGCAAAGCACCACCTTCTGCTCCAATAAAAATAACGGGAAAGTTGGCCGTGGTATCCAGTTGTCTTGCTTCTACCCATTCATCAAAATAGGTATGAATCAGTTTCCTGTTTTCAACTCCCGGAGGTTTGTTTGCAGCAATCCTTGCCGGATGATCTTGGTTGAACCATGAAACCAGTAGTATAATAATAATGAGCGACAGGCGAAATGGAACTTTTAAATTGAAAGGAAGGGGTTGAACTTTATCCAGTATAGCCAACGCACAGTACACCATGATCCAGCAGGCAAAAGCCATACAAATCAAGCCAGCAGCACCTACCAGGTCGTAACCTGCAACAGGCAAAAAACTAAAGAAGAGAATAAAGAATATGGCGGGGATTAAAAATGCAAAATAAAAACGATGCATGAGCGGCTTCATAAATGCAATCCCTCCTATTGTTATCATTACCTGTTTTCTTACGCCATCCACTTCCAGTGTTCTGGGCACTTCCCTTACTTTGGTGATGCTGTACAATTTGGTAAACAAATATTTCTGTAAACGATTAAGTGGTAATTGATAGAATGTTTTTTTCAGCTTGCCGAAATAAATAAGATATAACAAGCATACCAGCAGGAGTAAAAAGAAAAGGATGACTGAAAAGAACAGTAAAGGGTCTTTGTAATCGTAAGCATCTATGGACCGGCCTTTATGTAAACGCCGGTAAGCTGCAATAAACCCCCAGGTAACAAAAAAAACGGGAGCAAACAGAAAGAATTGCGACAGGTGTTTTTGAAATAACTTTCTGAAACGGACCCTTCTCACTTTCAATTCATGCGTGGTAAGATCAGAAAAGTAAATGATCATGCGACTACCCAATTCGGATGCTGCACTTAAAAAAAATAAAGCCACCCAAAACCAACCCAGGCTTTTCCATTCACTTTTAAAATCAATAATAAAAGTAAGCAGCATATCCTGCCCTTGTGGTGCACCCACAAATGCAAATGCAACCAGCAACTGAAACAGCATGATCACCCATAATGGCCTGATGACTGTTCCAAAATCGCTAATCCGTTCGGTAATAAAACCGAAGTTGCGTTTAAACCAACTTTTGAATCGTTGCATGATGAAAGGTTTTTTTTGAAAAGTTGAATTAGATAGTAAGAGTAACAGCAACCGGGCAATGATCCGATGCTTCCTGCTGATCTGTTACATCTGTAAAGCGTGGGCCTGTGTATTTTGTAGCTTTTAATGAGATTCCTTTTCTTACAATTACCGGTACAGCTTCCGGATTATCTGTTGCCAGTTTTTTCGAAAGAAAAATATAATCGATCTGTTTATAACGTTCTTCAATGGGCACTGAAGTTGTATCCCAGAAATGTGTCCATCGTTCATTGGGATCTGCTATCCTTGTTTGCACAATATTTTCCATCCATGAGCTTTCAAAAAAAGTTTTCAAACTGCTGATGCTGTCGGAATAATCATTCAGATCTCCCACTACGATCCAATTGGCTTTTTGCGGAGTGTTCTTAAATTTTTGTTTGATGATGTCTAATACAGCATTGCATTGAGCAATTCGTTTGGGTGCAGTGAGGGCTCTTTTCTGTGCAGGTGTTCTGTTACTGCGGTCGAACATGGATTTAAAATGATTAACAAAAACAGTGAGTATTTTGCCGTTGATATCAAATTCAACTTCTAAACAATCTCTTGAAAATACTTTTCCCGTTTCACTGAACTGGTGCGTTTGTACACGGCCGAAAGGTATTTTGCTGATGAGTGCCACATCAATAAAGCGTGGATCTTTTGCATCAATCAGCATCCGGTATTTATAACCTGCAGAAGCCATATGGGTTGATAAAAAATTCTTGAGTGTATCCATGTTTTCCACTTCCTGCAAACAAACAATATCAGCTTTGGTGGCCCTGATGGCATCAGCAGTGAGTTTGCGTTCTGTTTGTGTAATGGTGCTTAAAATAGATTTATCCATAATAAAACCATCTTTGATAGAGGTTTCAAGTTTCGTTTCTGAAATGTTTTCATTGAATTTAAAACGGCGAAATAAGTTTTCGCAGTTGAAGGTTGCAATGGTGATTGTACTCATGACGATAAGGTTTTAGGTTTAGTAACGAGTAAGAGCAAGAGTTGAATGAATATCCATATAACAGCAATAGCAGCCAGTATAAATTTGATGGCAGCTATCCAAAAAGTAAATGCTGCTTCGGCATCACTGATTGTAAATGCAAGCATTTTCAATAGAAAATAATTTTCAACACAATCGAGTAGCCCTGCTGTTAATCCAAATAACGCAATTGTATGCGAAATTTTTTTCATCACTCCTGTCTGTTTGAGTACAAGCCAGTAACAGCATGCAAATAAAAACAGGCTGTAGAAGAAAATAAACAAGAAATCAATTGATGTATTTACAATAGCTGTATAGTGAACGTCTTTATTTTTCCAGGAAGTTGTAATAGCGTTGGCCTGTTGTTTGGTTTTTGCAAATTCCAGTGAAAGAATACCTGTTTTTGTAAGAGAGGTTTGTGTAAGTGGTTGTCCATGCCAGCGCATGACACTCATCATTACAATTGTTCCGGTAAAAAGAAACAGTACTAAGAAAGCAGACTTCATGGCAGTTGGTTCGGCTATGAAGATAAACCTTCATCCACCCAATTGCAATACCTGAAAGTGGGAAAAACTACGAAAGAATGAAAGTTAAATTGCTTGGTATCGTTGCTGTACAAAATCCCAGTTCACCACATTCCACCAGGCATTGATATAATCAGCCCGTTTGTTTTGATACTTGAGATAATAGGCATGTTCCCACACATCCAAGCCAAGCAATGGCGTTCCTTTGATCTCACTAATGTCCATCAACGGATTATCCTGGTTGGGAGAAGAACCAATACGGAGTTGTTTGTCTTTGTTGATATATAACCAAGCCCAACCGCTGCCGAAACGGTTTTTGCCCGCATCAGCAAACTGGGTTTTAAATGCATCAAAATTGTTGAAGGATTGGTTGATAGCTGCAGCTAATTTTGATGAAGGAACTCCACCTCCATCTTTTTTCATACAGCGCCAGAACAATTCATGATTATAATGCCCGCCGCCATTATTACGGAGTTTAGCAGAATATTTTGATATGCTGCTGAAATTATTTTCCAATGGCATACTCATATCAATACCCTCTGCTTTTGCTGCATCTTTTACATTGGTTGCATAAGCCGCTGCATGTTTGCTGTAATGAATTTCCATGGTCATGGCATCAATAAACGGTTCCAGTGCATTGTAGGCATAGGGGAGTGCTGTTTGATCAAAACCAATGAATGCAGTGTTACTGCCCAGTACTTTTGCAGGAGTACAACCTGCCAGTAAATCTCCCCCTATCATTCCTGCTACTGAAATTACTGCGGTTGTTTTTGCTGATTGATGAAGAAAGCTGCGGCGTGAAAAGTTTTTCGGCATATAAAATAATTTGAAGAGTTAAGTTACAACCAAATTTGCTGAGCTCATTTTGTTTTCTCTTTCAGAAAACGATTGAGCTTTAATTTACGAAGTGTTCTGTAATAAAACTCAGCATTGAAAATAGTTGAATCCTGCATGGCCTTCCAGGTAAGGAAAATGCCAAAAGGAACCAGGATTATGGTAGAAAGCCACATACCTGCAAACGGCAGGAGTACATCTTCTTTTACTAATTTTTCTCCACTGGTATTGGTAATATGAAAAGCAATAAAAAATAATACGGAAATGACTAAAGGCAAACCCAATCCTCCTTTACGGATAATAGAACCAAGAGGCGCTCCTATTAAAAACAATACAATACATGCAAACGACAATGTAAACTTGCGGTGACGTTCCGTTTTATGCAATCTGATTTGTCTTTGCTGTTCCAGATAATCATAGGTTAAAAAATCAACCTGGTTTTTGAGCCCGGCCATTTTTGATGTTAATGCACTGAAAATATTTTGTTTGAGGCTGTCGGGTATTAATGCTTCAATCGTTTTAACTTTTGTTTGAAGCGGTTTGCTTTTTTCCCAAATACTATCAGGAATGGATTTGTAAGGAATTAAAGAACTGATTTCCCGTTCAGTTTTATAAGCAGACGCAACGCTTAGTTTTTTTAAAGAGTCAACCACAGTTGTGAGCTGATTTAAACTCAGCATCTTATAATAATTTTTAAAAGTAGAGTCTGCTGTCTTCGTTAATTTAAATGAACTGAGGTCAAACACTTTTTTGTATTCTTTAAAACCAAGCCGGTAATAATCTGTTTCAATGGTTCCCGGATTTCCCTTTTCCTGGTAACGCCAGCCATTCTTTAAATGAAAATTCAAATACCGTTGATCGGGCGATATAGTCATGGTGCCTTTATCGGCAAGGATCATATTATCCTGTAAGCTGTAAGTGCTTTCATAGATGACGATGTTATAAATAATGGAATCATTTTCTTTGCGTCCAATCTTGATTGTATAGCCATCCAGTTTTTTATAAAACACACCTTCTTTAATGTCGAACGCAGGTTTAGCAACACGTATATCGTATAACAGTGTCCTCATTTTTAATTCAGCAACGGGTATTACATAGTTTGCAAAAGCAAAAGCAACCAATCCCAGCAAAGCAGAGATAATTAATACCGGTCGCATAAAACGAATTAAAGGGATACCAGCACTTTTTATAGCAACCAGTTCAAAACTTTCACCAAGATTACCAAATGTCATAATGGATGAAAGCAAAATACCCAACGGTAATGCAAGTGGAACAAGGGTAGTGCTTACATATGCAATAAACTGGAATAACGTAAACACATCAATTCCTTTGCCAACAAATTCATCAATATATAGCCAGAAGAATTGTATCACCAGGATAAACAATGCAATAAAGAACGTGGCAAGGAATGGCCCGATAAATGCTTTTATTATAAGTTTGTCTAACTTTTTAATCACTGTCATCCATTTTTTATGCAGAGTTCAGCAAATGTAAGCCTTTCAGCTTTTGAGAAAGAATTGGTGACTGATGCCAATTGGATTTTAACAAAGAACGGGATTATTCAAAAAGTATTTATTTTATTCGGTGATCTGAGTGAATCTTACAAAGCAGATGCGTTGTTGAAACAGCTTCCTGATGAAGTTCTGCAAGCAACCCCCAAAATTTCAAGAGGGGAAAACTATGAAGGACTGCCTTATGTAATGCTGGACTATCCCCGTTGTTTTTCCAGAGATGATGTTTTTGCGATCCGTACTTTTTTCTGGTGGGGTAACTATTTCAGTATTACACTTCATTTAAAAGGGAAATTTAAACTGCATTATGAAGCCTGTATTACCAGTGCAATAAAAAAAAATAAGCTGAACAATGCCTGGATCAATATTACTGAAGATGAATGGATGCATCACTTTAACAGCAACAACATGAAAATTGCTGAACCCGATGATGCAAAAAAGATTGCTTCAAAAAATCTGCTTAAGCTTACTTGTAAACTTGATCTGAAAGATTGGGATGTTGCAAACGAATATTTGTTAAAGAGTTTTGATGAGTACCTGCAGGTGCTCATCAATTACTACTCCCCAAACGATGAAACAGATCTTTGATCTGATATTCCCATAACCTGCTTTGGTCTTTGACTTCTTTTTTATCAGCAAAATCTTTTATCACCAAAATGGTTTGATTGGAGATTTCTGTTTTCTCAATTCTGAATTCAAAAAATTCTTCCTTCTGTGAGTTCGCCCATCTGAAGCGAATAAATTTATCTGCTTCTTTTTCAAGAAACTCTGCTTTGTCTTCTGAGCCATTCCAATTAAAATAATAAATACCATCCCTCTCATCAACTTTATCTGCAAACCACTCTTGTAAACCAGCAGGGGTTGCTAAAAATTCATATAAAATTCCGGGAGAACATTTAACAGGAAACTCTAACGTGTATAGAACTTTTTTAGTCATTTTATTTTGTGATTCACCACTGATTAGATGCAATAATAAAAAATTAATGGAGGATTCAAAACTTTTAATCTTTATTCTGTTTAACCTAATCTATAAATTGTCTAAACAAAACATACTCTTTTAGTGGTAAAATCAAGCCAGACGGGGCTTTTATTTGGCTGAACCGCTAAGAAATGTTAAATTAGGATAATATTTTAAGGCCAAACACCTAAGTAATGTAATGTTTTTTATTTGCGTTTTATTACAAACGGCTGTTTTCCCGATCTATGAACCCTAAATAACCAAAAACCAAAGCTTATGAGCATGCGCCAACTTAAAATCACTAAGTCGATCACGAACCGTGAATCGCAAAGTCTTGAAAAGTATCTTCAGGAAATTGGAAAAGTAGAATTAATCACCCCGGAGGAAGAAGTACAACTCGCTATTCGTATTAAACAAGGCGATCAAAGAGCATTGGACCGGTTAACCAAAGCCAATCTCCGTTTTGTTGTATCAGTAGCAAAACAATACCAAAATCAAGGCCTCTCACTACCTGATTTAATCAATGAAGGAAATTTAGGGTTGATCAAAGCAGCACAGCGATTTGATGAAACCCGTGGATTTAAATTTATTTCCTATGCTGTTTGGTGGATACGCCAAAGCATTTTACAGGCTTTGGCCGAACAATCAAGAATTGTTCGTTTACCCTTGAATAAAGTTGGGTTGACCAATCGTATCAATAAAGCATTTTCTCAACTGGAGCAGGAATATGAGCGGGAACCTTCTACCGAAGAAATAGCAGAAGCATTAGAAATTGAAGTTGAAGAAGTGGCCTCTACGCTGGGAGTAGCATCACGACATGTAAGTATGGACTCACCCATGTCGGATGGGGAAGAAAATACATTGATGGATGTTTTGGAAAACCCCAATGCAGATGCTACAGATGGAGAATTAGATCATAATCAATCCTTACAAACAGAAATAACCCGTTCACTTAAAACATTAACTGAACGTCAGCAGGATGTGATCCGTTTCTTTTTTGGAATTGGTGTTGATCATCCATTGAGCCTGGAAGATATTGGTGAGCGATTTAATTTAACACGTGAAAGAGTTCGGCAAATCAAGGATAAGGCCATTAGCAAGTTAAAGACGAACAGCCGCTGCAAACTTCTGAAAGATTATCTGGGATAATTATCATGTTTGATTTTTTTTGCCGGAAGTGATTTAATTACTTCCGGTTTTTTATTTTCATTATTGAAGGATATTGATACTTTCAGCTTTCATATATCTTCGTAGCTGCACATGAACAGAATTGTTTCTTATTTCATCATTGTTGTCATTGCTTCCATTTTGTTTTTCCATTCTTTGGGAAAGGTGCACCTGTTTGATTGGGATGAAATTAATTTTGCTGAAAGTGCCCGTGAAATGATTGCAACAGGCAATTTCATGCAGGTACAAATCAATTATGAACCCTTCTGGGAAAAACCACCCTTATTTTTCTGGATGCAGGTTGCAAGCATGAAAATGTTTGGCATAAATGAATTTGCTGCCCGTTTGCCCAATGCACTTTGCGGAGTTTTTACATTGCTTGTTTTATTTGCTATTGGAAAAAGGTTGCATAATGAACGTTTTGCTTTCTGGTGGGTGTTAATTTATGCAGGCACATTTTTACCACATCTTTATTTTAAAAGCGGCATCATCGATCCCTGGTTTAACCTCTTTATTTTTCTGGGTATTTATTTTCTTGGAAACTTTATAGCTGCAAAAGAAGAGCGAAAGAAAGTAATTCACCCTTTAATATTATCGGCTTTATTTACAGGATTGGGAATTTTAACAAAGGGACCTGTTGCCTTATTAGTTGTGCTACTTAGTTATGCGTTATTTCTTTTCTTTAACCGGGGGAAGGGATTGGTTGCATTAAAATATTATTTATGGTGGGTACTGGTTGTAATTGCTGTTACACTCCTTTGGTTTGGTTTAGAAATACTGGAGCATGGCTGGTGGTTTGTAAATGAATTTTTCACTTACCAGCTAAGATTGGCCAAAACAAAAGATGCCGGGCATGGAGGGTTTTTCCTGTATCATTTTGTTGTTGTGCTCATTGGTTGCTTCCCTGCTTCCTTACTTATCTTTCGATATAAAAATCAACTGCATGAAAATACATCGCAGCAGATTTTCAGAAAGCTAATGATTGCATCATTGATTGTAATCTTAGTTGTATTTACCATTGTTAAAACAAAGATTGTTCATTATTCATCCTTTACTTACCTGCCCATTGGATATTTAGCAGCAGCCTCTGTTTACGGAATAATAAATAAAACAGCACAGTTAAAACAATGGCAGAAAATTGGCTTGTTGATATTGGGATTGATCTGGAGTGCATTGTTCATCGCTTTGCCTTTGGCAGGCAATAACATGCATTGGATAACACCATTCCTGCAAAAAGATCCATTTGCATTGGGAAATATGGAGGCATCAGTTAGCTGGAACTATACCCATATGCTTCCCGGTATTATTTTTTTCATTGCTATACTGGCAGCTTATATATGGATGCAGCAAAAGAAATATCAAAGAGCTTTGGTTACGTTGTTTATAGCTGGTATAGGTGCCATGCAGGTATTGCTTACATTGTTTACTCCACGAATTGAACAATATTCCCAATATGCAGCCATTGAGTTTTTTCAATCTATAAAGGGCAAAGATGTTTACGTAAAAACGCTGGGCTATAAAAGTTACGCCCAATATTTCTATACAGAAATAAAACCGGGTAACAGGAAGGAATCGAAAGATGAAAACTGGTTATTAACTGCCCCGGTTGATAAACCAACTTATTTTGTGAGTAAGAACACCTACAGCGATACCGTGATGAAGTACCATGGAGAAAGGTTAGAGATTATTTATAAAAAAAATGGATTTGTATTTTATAAAAGAAAATAATTAAAACGAAGGTGCCCCGCATCTGGGGGCCTCTTCGTTGCGACACTATCGGATAGCTCGTTGCTTTGATTTAATAAAGGGGATTTTGTTTAGAAAAGTTTCTTGATCGCCATAATTGTGCAGGTATTTTTTTCCTGTAACAATTTTCAGTAAATCTTTCTCTATACTTTCAATGGGGCTTTCTACAATACGGTTAATCTCTTTGTTGTTTTCAAATACAATCAATGTTGGTACCCGAAGAATATTCATGCCCTTCTCTTCATGCGATGGACTTTGTTTGTAAGCGCTGTCATGATTACTCACCATCACCAATTTGATTTGTTCAGGATTAAGATGGCAATAATCAAAAATCTTAAGGATGCGAGGTGTTTCCCTTCTGCTGTCACCACACCAGGTGCCGAGAAAGAGAATGAATTGCTTGTTGCGGATATTTTTCCTGATTTCATTAGCTGCAATTGTATCAATCATATATTCATTGTAGTTTTTAATATACCATGTTGCAAAAGGTTCCTGTAGCAAGGCCTCACGGGTGCAACAGCCAATAAGCATTTCGTTGCCATTACGGTCAATCGTTTTTCGATTAAGAGGTTGAGCTGATAAGTTGCTCATGAATACGGGGAACAGTATCGATATGAAAAGTATTTTCATTTGTATTTAAATTGAATGAATGAGAAAATGTTCATGAATTGTTGCATTCATGAAAAAAGCATAAGAGGCATTTTGAAATGCAGAACTGCTCAATGACAAGGATCATTGTGTGCATAATAAATACCTGCTAAAAATCTTAAATACGTGGAGGTTGAAGAATGCCGTGAAGATATCCCGGCAATTGATCTTGCTGTAAAGCCGATGTAGTAGATGGAATATACTTTTTTGTTGTAAGATCTTTGGCCATCCAATGATGATCAAAAAATTCTTCCGTATAATTTTTCTGGTGATGTTGGTGAAGTGGGTTTGAAGATGGTTGCTGATTTGAGTCTGTAGTTAACTGATCATCACAACCGCAATCAACTTTTGATTCAATAGCTGCAACTACACGGCATTCCATATACGCCAGCATCTTGCCATATTGAAACAGGAAGAATATAGATAGAAAAAATATGGAGAGACTTTTTTTCATTCTGTACTGCTAAAGTACTCTCACAAAATGAAAAAGCAAAGGATCAATACAAATCACTTTTCATCATTCCCCATTTGCATAAACGATAGACCAATGAAACTTTTAAACAACCGAGTCCGTATTTCATGCTACGACTGAAGTTGATACTGCTGGCTTCTTCAAAATATTTGGTGGGGCAGGTTACTTCGCCAATTTGAAATCCTTTGTAAAAAATCTGTGCAGCCATTTCATTATCAAAAACAAAATCATCGTTGCAGGCTTCATATTTGATGCTTTGCAGAACTTCTTTACTGAATGCTCGGTAACCGGTATGATATTCTGATAACTTCTGGTTGAGTAAAACATTTTGTGTAAACGTTAGAAAACGGTTAGCGATGTATTTGTACATCGGCATACCCCCTTTTAGTGCGCCATTTCCTAAAATCCGGCTGGCGAAGACAACTGGATACACATCATTTCCAATAATACTGGTCATGGCGTAGAGTAACTGTGGAGTGTATTGATAGTCGGGGTGAAGCATGATTACAATATCGCCCCCCAGTTCCAAGGCTTTTTTATAACAGCTTTTCTGGTTACCGCCGTAGCCTTTATTTTTTTCATGACTTACAATGTGTTTGATGCCGAGCTCTTTTGCTTTTTGCACAGTTTCATCTTTACTGGCATCATCCACCAACACCACTTCATCCACAATATCAAAAGGGATCTCGTTGTATGTGATTTCTAAGGTTTTTGCTGCGTTATAAGCAGGCAATACCACGACAACTTTTTTGTTATTGAACATTTGATGGAGTATTGTAAAGTGGGCAAAGATAATATTATGTATGATGTTAGAAATAGGAGGTACAAAGCGCCTAAGCTGGCAACATAAAGTTTTCTATTGCATTTGTTCCCCTTTAGGGGATAGGGGTGTACATTTGCTGCCCGAAAAAGAATGTGAAATATGTTTCAAAATTTAAGTGAACGTTTAGAGAATGCGTTTAAAAATATAAAGGGCGAAGGCCGAATTACCGATCTCAATATTGCAGCAACGGTAAAAGACATTCGTCGTGCATTGGTTGATGCGGATGTGAATTATAAAATTGCCAAAGAGTTTACTGATACCGTGAAGGAAAAAGCCATGGGTGCTAAAGTCCTTCTGGCAGTGAATCCCGGTCAACAGATGGTGAAGATTGTGCAGGATGAACTAACGGAGTTAATGGGTGGTACAGAAACTGAGCTCGACATCAAAGGAAATCCTGCAGTAATACTCATTGCCGGTTTGCAGGGAAGCGGTAAAACAACCTTCAGCGGTAAACTGGCCAGTTATCTCAAAACAAAAAAGGGCAAATCGCCTTTGCTGGTGGCGGCAGATATTTATCGCCCTGCAGCCATTGATCAGCTAACCATTTTGGGCGAACAGATTGGAGTGGATGTATACAGCGAAAGAGAGAACAAAGATGCTGTTGCCATTGTACAGAATGCCATTAAAGAAGCCAAGGCCAAAAATAAAAATGTAGTGATCATTGATACAGCCGGACGTTTGGCTATTGATGAAGTATTGATGAAAGAAGTGGCAGATATTAAAGCGGCAGTTAACCCAGGTGAGATTTTATTTGTGGTGGATAGTATGACAGGGCAGGATGCTGTGAATACAGCCAAATCTTTCAACGACCGCTTGAACTTCACCGGAGTTGTGTTAACCAAGCTGGATGGCGATACAAGGGGCGGTGCGGCGCTTTCTATCAAATACACCGTCAACAAACCAATCAAGTTTGTAAGCAATGGCGAAAAGATGGAGATGCTCGATGTGTTTTATCCTGATCGTATGGCGCAACGGATCCTCGGGATGGGCGACATCACATCATTGGTGGAAAAAGCACAGGAGCAGTTTGATGAAGAGCAATCGAGAAGACTGGAAAAGAAGATCCGCAAAAATCAGTTCGATTTTGAAGATTTCAGGCAGCAACTGGAGCAAATTAAAAAAATGGGGAATCTCAAAGACCTCATGGGTATGATTCCCGGAATGGGAAAGGCCATGAAGGATATTGATATCAGTGATGATTCGTTCAAAGGGGTAGAAGCAATTATTGGTTCCATGACGCCACAGGAAAGAGGAAACCCAGACCTGATTGATCAAAGCCGCAGAAAACGAATTGCCAAAGGTTGTGGGAAAGATATTTCAGAAATCAATGCTTTTATAAAACAATTTGAGCAAATGAAGCAGATGATGAGCAGCATGAGCAAAATGCCTATGGGGGGTAGAATGATGCCCGGTTTGGGCCGCCGTTAAAAATTTAATTTTTTATTGGTTGGAAGTTTGGCGCTCAGCCGTTATTTTTGCAACTCTTATTTAAGATAACCTAATTATTCACGCATTTAAATTTTAATTTACGATGCCAGTTAAAATCCGACTGCAAAGACACGGGTCCAAGAAGAGACCCTTTTATTTCATCGTTGTGGCCGACGCAAGAGCCCCCAGAGATGGAAAATTCATTCAAAAAATTGGTACTTTCAATCCTGTTACAGAGCCTGCTGTGATCCAGATCGATCGTCAGAAAGCACTGGAATGGTTAACAAAAGGAGCTCAGCCAACTGATACAGTTCGCAAGATCCTTTCTACCAAAGGGGTATTGTACCTGAAACATTTGTTACGTGGTGTAACTCTTGGTTTGTTCGATCAGGCTATTGCTATGGAAAAATTTCAGGTATGGCATGTAGAGCATGAAGCTGCTGAAGCTAAGAAAAGAGAGGAAGCACGCCGTAGCCGTTTCAAACAACGCAGTGGTGGTAACTATCAACGCCGTCCTTATACACCTACTCCACGTAGAGAGGAAGCGGCTGGTGGCGAATCTGCACCTGCACAAGGAGAATAATATTGCATTAATCTTCATAAAGGATCCCCTGATTTTTCAGGGGATTTTTTTTGAGCCTCACCCTCTTATCCCTCTCCTCGAGGAGAGGGACGGTGCAACAGAATTTAGCTAAGCATTTTTTGCTTCCACATTAACAATAGAATATATCCGATCATAATTTTAACTCTTAAATAAGTAAGGGCTGTGCGTTGATGGCTTCCCCTTTCGGGGGAAGTCGGAAGGGGGCTGGGGAGTTGGAGGGGCTGCTCTGTCTTATATTTGCACAATGGAACAATACTTCAGCATTGGACAAATAGTGGGCACATTCGGATTAAACGGAGAGCTGGTGCTCAAACATAACCTGGGCAAAAAAACTTCGCTTAAAGGATTGGAAGTATTATTCATTGAAGAAGCAAAAGATAAATTTCTCCCCTACTTTATTACTGCCACAAAGATTAAGAACGATGAAGAAGTATTTATAACGATTGATGGAATTACAAGCAAAGAAGCAGCAAAAAAAATTTCACCAAAGAAAGTATGGCTGCTTGAAGATGATTTTAAGAAGCATGCCGGTAAAACGGCACCCATTTCGCTCATTGGTTATTTAATGATTGACGGGAAAAAGGAATTGGGCAATGTGCTGGAAGTAATTGAACAACCATTACAGATATTATGCCGGCTGGAAATTGAAGGCAAAGAAGTATTGATCCCACTGCACGAGGAAACCATCCGTACGATCAATCATAAAAAGAAACAGGTAACAGTGGAACTTCCGGAAGGCTTACTGGAGGTGTATCTGGGATAATATATGAACCAATTCATTCCATGAAATACCGCATTTTACTCAGCAGTGTATGTTTGCTTATTTGTGCAGCAACAATTCATGCGCAATCAAAACCAATAAATGAAAAAATCTTTTCGTTAGGGATCATTCGTGAATTGCAGTCAAAAGAACTCAATGAAACCCGTACACTGAATATTTATTTGCCCGAAGGTTATCATGCAGATTCAAGTTATCCGGTTATTTACCTGCTCGATGGATCGGCGGATGAAGATTTTATTCATGTGGTTGGGTTGGTACAATTCTATACGTTTCCATGGGTTGATCTGTTACCTAAGTCTATTGTGGTAGGTATTGCCAATGTTGACAGGAGACGAGATTTTACATTCCCCACAACAATTGAAAAAGATAAAAAAGATTTCCCTGCAACCGGTGGCTCCGAAAAATTTATACGTTTTATTGAACAGGAATTGCAGCCGTATGTGCAACAGCAGTTTAAAACCAATGGATCAAACATGCTGATCGGTCAATCGCTTGGTGGATTAGTAGCCACAGAAATATTATTCAAAAAGCCGGCATTGTTTTCACAGTATGTCATTGTAAGCCCGAGTTTGTGGTGGGATAATGAATCGTTGCTGAAGTTGAAGCCTGCATTACTGATTGAAAAATATACACAACAAGTAACGATCTATATTGCAGTTGGAGAAGAAGGTAAAGTAATGGAAGGCGTTGCTAAACGTTTATTTGAAATGATCAGTAGTGCAGGTAAAAAAACCGTTACAGCCAGCTTTGATTTTATTAAAGGGAAAAGTCATGCCAATATTTTTCACCAAGCAGCATCGAATGCCTTTGAGGTTTTTGCTGAAAAGAAATGATTTTACTGGTTACTTAAATAGTATTAAAAGGAAGCAGTCTATTTCAGTTCGAGCATTCATGATAAGAGCGGGATTTTAAATTATCCTGGGAATGTGAATGAAGGAAACGCATCAAACATTGCATTGAAAATAAGAATCAGTAGTAAAATTCCAAGTGCAAGGACAATAAGTAAACTCAGAATTATTGCAATCGCAATCCAAACCTCTTTTTTTGAGTGCGGTTTTGGATTACCTGCTGATAGAGGACTAAAGAGCGATCTGATTCTTTCCTTCCAGCTAAGGTGTCTACCTGAAATTGTTTGAAAAGCATTCATGAATATTTTAAAAGATTTTAGTTTCCCTGATTTTTTTCTTTCATGTACAACTGGGTTTGTATTGTTTGAGGTTTTTGCATGGGTTGTAGAAACAAAACAAAAAATAAAGAGAAGAAGGACAGTTGCAGTCTTTTTCATATTGAAAGCAATTAAGGTTACTAAATAGTAATTTACTTTAAAATCGCCACAAGGGTTGTTAAATTTTCCAGTAGACATTTTCAAGAAAGTTTAGCAGAGTGCTATAAAAGAGGGCTCAGTTATTTAAAATCACTCTTAATAAAATCAACCAGCAACTTCATCCTGAAATACAGATTACTGATCATGAGTGGTATGTTGTTCTTTAATTTATCAACTGAACCTTTGTTCATCTTTTTCAACAACTTCAACTCTACAATTTTCTCATCGATTTTGTCAATAAGCTTTTCAACCGTCCAGCCAATATATTTTTTATTACGTTCATCAAATACATGATACGGTTCAATGCCACCGGCTTTTAATTTTTTAAAGGCGAAATTATTTTTTACGGCTTCCTGTATGGCATCATTGCTCAACAGATCAATAATCGTATCTGAAGACACTTCATTGATAAAAGCATTTTTAAAAATGTTGAGATTGTTCCGCAGTTCCATCAACAATTGCTTCTTGAGCACATCATTTGTTTTTGATTGCTTGAGCAGAAACGAGATGAGGTTGTCTAAGGAGGCAATGCCGCTTTTAAGCCAATCGGGGTTCATACGATGAATTGAAAATTTAAGATAGCATAAAATATAGAATCGGCGTAAGCAATCAATGATTTTTGTATATGCTTTCAGCAGATGGAGATTAACTTTGTTCTCTTGTCGCAACAACGCATCATAGCCCATTTTGACCTGGATACTTTTTTTGTATCAGTAGAACGTTTGAACGATCCTTCGCTCATTGGTCAACCGGTGATTGTGGGTGGTACAAAGGAACGGGGAGTTGTGAGCACTTGCAGTTATGAAACAAGGGCCTTTGGTGTACATAGCGGTATGCCCATGGCACAGGCCATGAAATTATGTCCGCATGCAATTGTGATGCAGGGAACAAGAGGCGATTACAGCCGTTATTCCAGATGGGTAACAGATATTGTTGCTGCCAAAGCACCACTGTTTGAAAAAGCATCAATTGATGAATTTTATATTGACCTTACAGGAATGGATCGTTTTTTTGATCCCTTTCAATGGACCATTGATCTGCGGCAGGAAATCATTGATCAAACACAATTACCTATTTCGTTTGCAATGGCCAGTAATAAATTAGTTGCAAAAATTGCAACCGATTTTGCAAAACCCAATAATTATATTCTGGTTGAGTTTGGAAAAGAAAAAGAATTCCTTGCACCACTGCGGGTAAATAAAATGCCTGGCATTGGTGAAAAAGCATTTCACGCATTACTTGATATTGGAATTGAAACCATTGGTGAATTACAAGAAGCCAACCCTGCCATGCTGGAACAACAGTTGGGCAAACATGGAAGAGATTTGTGGCAACGGGCAAATGGCATCAGCTATGGGGCAGTTTATTCTTATCATGAATCAAAATCTATTTCAAGTGAAAATACTTTTCATGAAAACAGCAACGATATTTCTTTTCTTGAAACAGAGATTGTTCGCTTAACTGAAAAGATTGCACACGAACTAAGGCAGGAAAATAAAATGGCCGGCTGCGTTTCAGTAAAGATCCGTTACCCCAGTTTTGAAACACAGCAACGGCAGGCATCTGTCCCTTATACTTTTTATGATGATGAATTAATACACAATGCAAAACAGTTGTTTCATCAGTTGTATAAAAAAGGTCAGCCGGTTCGTTTGCTTGGCGTTCGTTTAAGTGAGCTGACGGACGAGGCCGCACAAACCAATTTGTTCCAGGATGTGCAAAAGAAAAACGATTTATACAAGGCCATTGATGAAGTGAAAGACCGTTTTGGAAAAGCCTTGCTCACAAAGGGTCGTAACGCTAAGAAAAGGGAAAACCCTTCCAATGGTTTAAACGAAGTTTCCTAACGAATGTTCATATAATCATCATACAATCGATTGCTGAATAAAAGCCTACTTGTTGGGTAGGAAATATATATATTTGTGTCCCGATTTTATTAATCACCATAAATCATACGTTATGAGTTTACGATTAGGGGATGTTGCTCCCAATTTCCAGGCAAAGACTTCTATTGGAGAAATTGATTTCTATGAATATCTCGGCGATGGCTGGGGTGTATTGTTTAGTCACCCTGCTGATTATACACCGGTATGTACAACAGAGTTGGGAAAGACAGCTTTATTAAAACACGAATTTGAAAAACGCAATGTAAAAGTTTTGGCGTTAAGTGTAGATGGATTGGAAAGACACAAAGGCTGGATCAGCGATATCAATGAAACACAAAATACGACTGTTGATTTCCCCATCATTGCAGATGAAGACAGAACAGTTGCTAATTTGTATGATATGATTCATCCCAATGCATCAGAAACGGCTACCGTTCGTTCATTGTTTATTATTGGGCCCGATAAAAAGGTAAAACTGTTTATTACTTATCCGGCTTCTACAGGCAGAAATTTTCATGAAGTGTTACGTGTCATCGATTCGTTACAGTTAACAGCTAACTATAGTGTAGCTACGCCTGCAGATTGGAAAGAAGGTGAAGATGTAATTGTGGTGCTGGCAGTTAGCACGGAAGCTGCCATTGAAAAATTCCCGAAAGGAGTAAAGATTGTAAAACCTTACCTGCGTTATACACCGCAGCCGAACAAATAGTTTTTTCTCTTTGATTTTGATAAGTAGGTTAAGGGCCCGGTAACGGGCCTTTTTTATTTCACCCATTTTTTAAACTGCTGCAAGAGTGCTTTCAGATCTTTTGAGAGAGGGGCTTCCAGTTCAATCTTTTTACCCTGCCCGACTCCGTCATTCAGGCGGGAATCTACATCATTGAAGGATAATTTCCATGCATGCAGCGCTAAACGATTCAACAAAGGACGTTCTTCATCATCAGCCTTTGACAGATTAAATTTTTTGCGTTTGATTGATGAAAGCAGGATTGGGGTTGCTGTTCCATATACCTCATCGCAAACAATCGGATGACCAATCTGTTTCATGTGCACACGGATCTGGTGTGTACGTCCTGTATGGATCTGGAACTGCATCCAGGAGTATTGTGCATGTTCTTCCAGTACTTTATATTCAGTGAGTGATGCTTTTCCTTTTTGATGAACAATGAATGTTGTTTTTTTTACCGGATGCTCCATAATAGGGGCGTCAACACTTCCTACTTTATTCATCAGGATACCATGCACCAGGCCGAGATAAAATTTTTCAACAACTCTTGCTTCAAATTGCTGCGATAAATTTTTATGTGTTGCTTCATCCTTTGCAAACACAATTAAACCACTGGTGAATTTATCGAGGCGATGAACGATCCACACTTTTCCATACCTTTCATTCAACCAGTCTTTTAAGGATGGTTCACTTTGTTTCCTGTCGGGAATAGATAATAGGCCCGATGGTTTATTGAGAGCGATCCAGTGTTCGGTTTCTGCAATGATTTCAACTTTATTCTTCATCTCTGTTCTTTCCTTTTATTTCTTCTTTCTTTTTCACAAATGATTTGTTGAGGAACTTCAGGAGACGTACTTCTTTTTCGTTGAGATAACGCCATTTGCCACGGTCCACATTTTTCTTGGTGAGGTTGGCAAATAAAACACGGTCCAGTCCTTTTACATCATAGCCTAATGCTTCAAACATCCGGCGAACAATACGGTTCCGGCCGCTGTGGATTTCAATGCCAATTACTTTTTTATCTTTCGGATCAGCATAACCCAACGCATCAGGTGCAATAAATCCATCTTCTAATGTTAAACCGTTCAGTAATTTTTCAAAATCTTTTTTCTCTAAGTTTTTGTCAAGTGTTACTTCATAGACTTTCTTTACCTGGAAACTGGGGTGTGATAATTTTTGGGTGAGCTCTCCATCATTGGTTAATAACAATACACCGGTTGTATTACGATCTAACCGGCCAACAGGATAAATCCTTTGTGTTGAAACACCTCTCATCAAATCCATAATGGTTCTCCTTCCCTGCGGATCTTCTGAAGTAGTGATATAATCTTTGGGCTTGTTGAGTAAAATGTAAACCAGCTCTTTTTGTATGCTGATCTTTTTGCCGTTTACTTTCACTTCATCTTTATCCGTTACTTTATGTCCGGGTTCTGTTATTACTTTTCCATTCACTACTACGGTTCCTTTTCTGATCACATCTGCAGCATCTCTGCGGCTGCATACATCGCAATGTGCCAGGTATTTATTCAATGGCATTTCGCCATTGGTATGTTCTCTTTTAAACGTAATGGGTTGTGCAGGTGTTTGGGCTCTTGATCTGGAAGTGGCATCTTTTTTTGAATCACTTGTATCCTGCGCCCTGTAACTATTCTCTTCTGCTTTCTTTTTGGCGAAGTATTCGTTCTTTTCCACTCTTGCCTTCTTTTTCTCCTGGCGGAACTCTTCTTTTTTTTGTGCGTTTGTTTTCTGACTTTTAAAATTGCCGAAACTGCTTTTTGCCATGTTCTTATGTATTTGCTGTTTTGCAACAGGATGAGCGGCAAAGGTAACTGAAAGATGAATTGGTAAATACGGGAAGAAATTCAATTAAAAATTTAGCTGTGGTTCGGGGCTTGCGATTTTCAAAAACCACCAAATCGCCGTGAAGCAGTGTATATAGTTTAACTGAAAATCTGCTCAAAAAACCCCCTGCATCAATCGTGGTTTTTTTATTTGTTTTATTTTTTATTCGCCAATTGCCCGCAAGCGGCATCAATATCTTTTCCACGGCTTCTTCTTAGTCTTGCATTCACTTTATGTTTTTCTAAATAAGCCATGAACTGATGGGTAACTTCTTCATTGGGTTTTTGAAACGTGGCCATGTCTATGGGATTGTATTCAATAATGTTGATGAGATCAGCAGGAACCTGTCGATAAAGTTTAATGAGATCATCGGCATCTTTCAAGCTATCATTAAAATCTTTAAACAGGATATATTCAAACGTAATTTCATTCCCTGTTTTTTTATAAAAATAATTCAATGCTTCTACAAGCGATTGAATATTGTTACTGTCGTTGATGGGCATAATTTCATGACGCTTTGCATCAGTTGCTGCATGAAGTGATAAAGCCAGTTTAAATTTCACCTCATCATCGCCCAACTGTTTAATTTGTTTGGCAACACCTGCAGTTGAAACAGTGATTCGTCTGGGACTCATACCCAAACCATCAGGAGATGTAATGCGTTCAATGGATTTCAATACATTTTTATAATTCAGCAATGGTTCTCCCATTCCCATGAATACAATATTGGTGAGTTTTTTTTGATATACCTGTTCGCTTTGCTGATTCAGGAGTACTACTTCATCATAGATCTCATCAAAATCGAGATTGCGTTTACGATCAATATAACCTGTTGCGCAAAACTTGCAACTGAGTGAGCAACCGATTTGAGAAGATACACAAGCTGTTTTGCGATCACTGGTAGGAATCAACACTCCTTCCACCAAATGCCCTTCGTGTGTACGGAATCTTGATTTCACCGTTCCATCACCTGAATATTGTGTAGCATCTACTGCTAATGCAGGCAACGAATATGTTTCACCAAGTTTTTGACGGAGTTCTTTGCTGAGGTTGGTCATATCAGCAAAACTGTGGGCATGCTTTTGCCAAAGCCATTCGTGCACTTGTTTTGCTCTGAATTTCTTTTCACCAATGCTTTCGAAGTAATCGTTGATTTCTTCAAGACTTAAGTGGCGTATATTTCGCTCGTTCGCTACTTTCATGCCGGCAAAGGTACAAAGCCAGAGCCGATTGAAACGAGTTCTTTACTTTTGAACTATACTCTTTTATATGAAACCTGTATATATTATTGATTGCCTGCGAACCCCTATTGGCAAATATGGTGGCGCTCTTGCATCTGTTCGCCCCGATGATCTGCTGGCACACGTCATCAAAGCGTTGATTCAGCGCAACGCATCTGTTGATGTAAATGCCATTGAAGATGTAATTGCCGGTGCTGCCAATCAAAGTGGAGAAGACAATCGCAATGTTGCAAGAATGGCAGCATTGCTCGCAGGCTTACCTGTAACAGTTGCAGGAAATACAGTCAACCGGTTATGTGCAAGTGGTTTGCAGGCCATTATGGATGCAGCACGAGCCATTGCCTGTGGCGGCGGTGAACTATTTATTGCTTGTGGTGTTGAAAGTATGAGTCGTGCACCTTTTATCATGCCCAAACAAACAGAAGCATTTGCACGCAAAGCAGAGCTATATGATTCTACACTCGGCTGGCGTTTTATCAATACAAAATTATCAGAACTCTATCACCCCTACAGTATGGGTGAAACAGCAGAGAATGTTGCCAAACAATGGAACATCTCCCGTCATGCACAGGATGAGTTTGCTATGCAAAGCCAGGAAAAATATTTTGCGGCATTGGAAACAGGAAAATGGACGGAGGAAATTGTTTCAATAGAAACACAACAAGGAAAACAAGTTATTCTGGTCGATACAGATGAACATCCACGTAAAACTTCTATTGAGCAATTAGCAAAACTAAAACCTGCATTTGCAAAAGAGGGAACGGTTACAGCAGGTAATTCAAGTGGGATCAATGATGGTGCTGCTGCCATGTTACTGGCAAGTGAAGAAGCTGTCAACAAATATCAATTGAAACCAATTGCTACTATTAAAGCAATGGCAGTTGCAGGAGTTGAACCTTCAGTTATGGGTATTGGTCCGGTACCGGCAACAAAAAAAGCATTGCAACGAGCAGGCCTTACCGTTAGTGATTTGGATTTGGTTGAATTGAATGAAGCATTTGCTTCGCAAAGTATAGCGTGTATGCATGATCTTGAATTAGATGTACAAAAAGTAAATGTCAATGGGGGTGCTATTGCATTGGGTCACCCGCTTGGGTGCAGCGGTGTACGTATCTCCACTACTTTATTACATGAAATGAAACGCAGAAAGAGTACCTACGGGTTGGCTACGATGTGCGTAGGAGTAGGGCAAGGCGCTGCAATTATTTATGAACATCTTCTATAAAAACATAAGCCCCGCATTGCGGGGCTTAAAAATATATTGTTATCAAGTTAAAGCGGGCTGGCTTTAATTCTGAATTTAATAGCAGCCCTGATGTCAACAGCCTGCGTTAATGTTTCCTTGGTTACAACTCTGGTACGTAATTTATAACTGCTTGCTTTTACATACTTATCTAAATTTTGTGTAGAAGTAGTTAAGGAAATGCTGGTAGCTGTTGTAGAAATATTATCTAAGCTGGCAAGTTCAATTTCATCACTGCTGGTTGTAGAAATAAAAATCTGAACAGATTTCAGAAAGCTGAATGTTTTACCACCGGGGCTTGTGATGGTTAACTTTAATTCTTCCAGTTTTACTTCTTTGATGAGGTTAGATGCCGTATTGTTATTCTGAAACTCCTGTGAAGAATTGGTGGTTACATCAGGGGTTCCCATTTCAAAAGGAAGATTCAATGGAGAAGAGCTTTCAATTCTAAAATCGGCCTGGTTGGAAATTAAAAAATTTAAACCTGCTTTGTTACATCCTGAAATAAATGCAGAGAGTACGACTGCTAAAAAGAGAATTTTTGTTTTCATGTGATAATTGATTTATGATAAAATAGTTGACCCTTTTTCTTACATGGCTATAAACGGAGGAAGTTCTTTTATGGTTTTTGCTGTAATAAAATATTGTTTTCCTTTCCAGCTGTAGGAAATCACCACAGCATGCGTTTTCATTAATGTGCCCAATTTTGTGCCGGGCCTTGGTGCAGGCTCCTGTTTCCCCTTCAGTATTATTTCAAGCACGTTGTTATTGGTTTTGGGTACAAGTATAATGCCATCATCAGGTTGCCCCATTTTTACCGGGGTTTTTAATTTAGATGAAACCGTAAAACGATGATATTGCTGGTTGATCCAAGCTCCTGTGATATGGATGATCTCTTTTCCAGTAACGGAAATAAACAACCGGTAAGATTCTTCTTTTAAATCAGTATCTGTTCCGTTACCAGATGGTTTTTTACCCGGTAATGTTGCCTGACTGTATGCATAAATTTTTGTAACCGGGGCTTTTTGGGCAGATGTTGATGCAAGAAATGCAAAGAAACAAACGGCTAAAAGTATTTTTTTAAACATGTTGATTGTGTTTTCTTTTTAGATGTTGCCTTCAGTTGAAGTGCATACAAAACTCTGTGACTAGTCCTAAAAAAGGTTGACTGGTTTATAAATGTTGAGGTAAAGGTAAAAAATAACAAGAACCCCCAAAGTTCTTGTGATTTTTTTTAGCCCATGTTTTTATTGTTAGCTT
>JBKJNM010000157.1:0-5395 GCA_046593655.1 Lacibacter sp.
TGACTTACCTGCCCACCTACGCACCCTTTAAACCCAGTGAATCCGGATAACGCTTGCACCCTCCGTATTACCGCGGCTGCTGGCACGGAGTTAGCCGGTGCTTATTCCTCTGGTACCGTCAGGCCCGATGGAAATCGGGGGTTTCGTCCCAGAGAAAAGAAGTTTACAATCCAGAGGACCGTCATCCTCCACGCGGCATGGCTGGTTCAGACTTGCGTCCATTGACCAATATTCCTTACTGCTGCCTCCCGTAGGAGTCGGGCCCGTGTCTCAGTGCCCGTGTGGCTGATCATGCTCTCACATCAGCTACTGATCGAAGGCTTGGTGGGCCGTTACCCCGCCAACTACCTAATCAGACGCACGCCCATCTCTTACCGCCGGAGCTTTAATATTAAAGTGATGCCACTTCAATATATTATGGAGTATTAATCCACCTTTCGATGGGCTATCTTCCAGAAAGAGGGAGGTTGCGTACGTGTTCCGCACCCGTTTGCCGGTCGCCAGCATCTGTATTGCTACAAACCTGCTGCCCCACGACTTGCATGTATTAAGCCTGCCGCTAGCGTTCATCCTGAGCCAGGATCAAACTCTCCATTGTAAATGTTGTTTGATACTGACTATTAATTCTCAAGAATTAACAGTTCAAAAATCGAATTATGTTACACTTGAATTTACCCGTTCTAATTTATTAAAACGTTGCTGTTGCTTTCAATCTTTCAAAGAACTTTTTTACTTTTTTGATACCCATTTTTTGAATGGGAGTGCAAAGGTAAGAGGTTTTTCTATTCCACCAACTATTTCTTAATTTTATTTGAAACTTATTTATTGAAATTCAATTAAGAAGGAGTGTTTTTTGACGGAATAATTTATTAACCTTTTCGAAGAACTTCCGTCTTTTTTCAAAAGCGGGTTGCAAAGATAAGGGCAGCATAAACTATCAACCAAACTTTTTCAACTCTTTTTTGTGCCATATTCTTAAAATATAGTGCTGTAAAGGGTTTCAGAAAAAAATAAATTTCAGAAGTTAGAGAAAAACATCGTTTGGTAATGTAACACTTATTAAAAACAATCCTTTTGAAGGTGCTGAAAAATCTGCAGAGGAAAGATTGTTTTCATTTATCAGCTTTTTAAATTCTTCAATTGTCATGTTTCCACGAGCAGTGCGAACCATTGTACCTACAAAACCACGAACCATCCCTCTTAGAAAACGATTGGCTTTTACATGATAAATCAAGCATCCGTTTTCATTGATCCATTCGCTTTGAATAATGTTACATTTAAAAGATCTGACCTGTGTGTTTTTTTTTGAAAAAGCTGTAAAATCATCACATTGCTTAATTATTTCAGCACATTTAGTTAAAAGCTCTTCATCTAAAGTGTACGGGAGATACCACCCCCGGTCTTCAAGAAATGGGTTTTTTGTAGAGTAAATGAAATACTTATATTCTCTTTCCAAAGCGTGAAATCGGCAATGGGCATCATTTTTTACTTTTCTGATTGACTTAACAGCAATTGCCATCGGCAAAATAGCATTGATATTGTAGATGGCCTCAACTGGAAAATCTTCTTCCCAATCAAAATGAAAATAGTTTTGTAATGCATGTACCCCTGCATCGGTTCTTGATGAACCGGTTAAAGAAACCGATTTGCGAAAAAATACCTGAAAAGCTTTTTCTATTTCTGATTGAATGGTGTTCGCATTACGCTGCACCTGAAAGCCACTAAAGCCATCCCCTTTATAAAAAACTTCGAGAAAATACCTGGGCATGAGTTATTGGTTGGGCAATAGGGCTAAAAATCGCTTTTTGTAATATTCGTCCTGTATCGTTTCGCTAAGATCTTTAAAATTGGAAAAATCTGTTACGTAAAGCATTGCAGCATCATAAAATCGATAACGCCCTTCATCCTTCAAAAACAATACAGCCAAATTCTTCAATTGAGTAGTGGAAAAACATTTTGTTTTAAATACTTTCTTTGCTTCATTCACCATTTCATCTTCTTTTGACTCATTGGCCATTTTACGTCGAAGCTTAATAAAGTCATCCTCCGTTGCAATTGCTTTACAGTTACTGTTTGGAAGAGTTTTAACTATTGGCTTTTGCTCAACAACAACAGGTTGTTTTACTTCTTCATTTCTTGGCTCTTCTTTTTTAATTACAGGTGTATCAACTTGTATTTTCACTTTTTCATTAACTGCCTGTATTGTATCAGGTTTAATCTCTGAATTGATCAGAGTAGATGTACTTACGGCAGAAGTATCTTTCTCAATAAATAATCTAATCGTATCTTTCTGTCCTTCCACTTCACCAATTTCAAATACAAAATCACTTCCTTCCTTACTATCGAACCTGCGAATTTGCTTAACTGAAGACCTTGCGGGAGCAACCCATTCCGGGTCTGAAGTAGCAGGAGCCTCTGTTGTTAGTATCGGTTGTTGAGTAATTGCGGTTTTGAGAGAATCTTTTACTTCCTGTTGTACACTATTAACTGGAGATACAATTAGTTTAGGAGTATCAACCACTGGTTTCTCTGGTTTCTCCTGTTTCATTACTGTAACATTCTTCACTGTACTATCCTGCGTAATTTTTGAAAGCATGTTTGCGAAAGGATCATCAACTACCTGTTGATTTTTACTTACAATCGTTTCATTTGTTTTAGACCCTGTTGCAACACTTGTATAAGTAACTGTAGAATTTTGCAAATCATACAAAGCCCATCCTTTTTCCCCAAAATTCTTAATGAGATATCCTATATCAACTTTTTCAATCACAGATTGAAACTGCAGTTCGGGCAGATCAGATTTTGGAAATCCAACTGTAAAATTAACAGGACCATCACTCAGTTTTGATAGTATCAAATAACCTGCGGCCGATGAGCTATAAATACGGTTATTGTACTTTATATAAAAAGGCTGCTGGTTATCTGTTTGCAGGTAAATAAAATGATTTAACTGACTGTACGCCTGCAAACCCATTAACATGATTGCAAACAGAAACAAATAAATACGTTTCATAAAAGAATATCCCATAGCTACAAAGCTAATTTTTTTGTTCATCCGTTTAACAAACCATTTGTCAATTTCTGCTTTTTTAACTACCAGTGACTTTATCTTTACAGCTCAAAAAAATAAAAAAATGAAGAAACCTTTTGCAGCAGGCATAATTTTTATACTTATTAGTCTTGCAGCAGTTGCTCAACCAACTGAAAAAACAGATACTACCTGGAAAAAAACGTACCGGTCGTCAGCAGAAAAAATACACGACCTCATTCACACCAAATTAGAGGCCAGCTTTGACATCCCCAAAGCTTATATGTATGGAAAAGCCTGGCTTACATTAAAACCTCACTTTTATCCAAGTAATATGTTGGTGTTGGATGCAAAGGGAATGGAGGTTAAAGAAATAGCCATTCAAAAAGGAACTACAAAAAACAAACTGAAGTATGAATATGATGGTTTGCTACTCAAAATAACCCTTGATAAAATTTATAAAGGTGGGAACACCTATACTATTTATATCGATTATATTTCAAAACCCAACGAATTTAAAACCGAGGGAAGCGCCGCCATTACTGATGCAAAAGGTTTGTATTTTATCAATCCAAAAGGCGAAGAAAAAGACAAACCAACACAGATCTGGACACAGGGTGAAACAGAAGGAACAAGTGTATGGTGCCCCACTATTGACCGGCCCAATCAAAAAACCACGCAGGAATTTTATTTAACCGTTCCATCAAAATGGGTAACGCTCAGCAATGGAAAACTTGTTAGTCAAAAACCAGGATCAAGTGGAACAAGGACAGATTATTGGAAAATGGATCTGCCCCATGCTCCCTATTTATTTTTTATAGGTGCCGGTGAATATTCCATTGTAAAAGATAACTGGAAAGGAAAAGAAGTAAGCTATTATGTGGAAAAAGAATATGAAAGTGTTGCCAGAAAAATATTTGGCAATACTCCTGAAATGATCTCTTTCTTTTCAACTATTACAGGGGTTGACTATCCCTGGAACAAGTATGGACAAATTGTTGCCCGTGATTATGTAAGTGGAGCTATGGAAAATACAACAGCCACCATTCACCAGGAAAGTGCCCAGCAGGATGCCCGTGAATTGGTTGATGGCAACAGTTGGGAAGGAACCATTGCGCATGAATTATTTCATCAATGGTTTGGTGATTATGTTACAACTGAAAGCTGGAGCAACTTAACACTCAATGAATCTTTTGCCAATTACAGTGAATTATTATGGGATGAATATAAATATGGTAAAGACAAAGCTTCTGCAACACACTACACTGCTATGCAGGGCTATCTTGGCAGTGAAAGCGAGAAGAAAGACCTGGTACGTTTTTTCTACAGCAATAAAGAAGACATGTTTGATGCAGTGAGTTATAACAAAGGCGGGCGCATTTTACACATGCTGCGCAATTTTGTTGGCGACAGTGCTTTCTTCAAATCACTGAACCTGTATTTAACAACTAATAAATTTAAATCGGCAGAGGCGCATAACTTACGTTTAGCTTTTGAAGAAGTTACCGGTAAAGACCTTAACTGGTTCTTTAATCAATGGTATTTCGGAAGTGGTCATCCAACTCTGGATATCAATTACAGTTACAACGAAGCAACGCAACAATTAAAATTAATTGTAAAGCAAACACAAAAAGATAAACTCTTTAAACTACCGGTTGCTATTGATATATACAATGGCAGTAATAAAATTCGCCAGCAGGTGTGGGTTGAAAATGCAGTTGACTCTTTTATGTTTTCTTCTGCCACAAAACCTGACTTGATCAACTTTGATGCTGATAAAATTTTACTGGCCATAAAAAAAGAAAATAAAAATATTGACAACTATATTCACCAGTATAAATATGCAGGGCTTTATCTTGATAGAAGAGAAGCCATTGATTTTATTTCAAAAAAACAAGACGACCCAAAAGCTGTTGAGTTTATGCAACAAGCTCTCAATGATAAATACAGCGGCTTACGCAATTTTGCTATTGGAAAATTAGATATGAAGAAAGCTCCGATTGTAAATGCAGTTGAAAGCAAATTGAAAGATATTGCTATGAAAGACGCAAGCCGCATTGTTCGCAGTAAAGCTGTTGAAATTTTGGGGAACATAAAAAAACCCGAATATAAATCTCTTTTTCAATCGTTGCTCAATGACTCATCGTATACCTTGAGTGCAGCTGCATTAATTGCATTGGATAAAATTGATGGAGCAGCTGCATTAACAGAAGCGAAGCGTTTATCGAAACTAACCATGAAAGGAGATTTAATTGAAGCTGTTGCAACAACATTGATCAAAAGTGGGGATGAATCTTCTTTTGATGAAATTGTAAGCGCTTATGCCAAAATGGGGCCTACGCAAAGTAAATTTAATTTAACTCCGGT
>JBKJNM010000184.1:0-4194 GCA_046593655.1 Lacibacter sp.
ACATTTTTTCCATCCATATAATTTAAGAACGCTTTGTTGCAAACCCTGTTACCGCCGGGTGTAGGATAGTTCCCGGTAAAATACCAATCGCCGGTATTGGTAGGACAGCTTGCGTGCAAGTCTTCAATATTCTGATAAATGATCTGAACAGGAATTTGAAAACCTGCAGGTGTAATGAGTTGTGCAATTTTATCGCTGATCTCTTCTGTAGTAAATGATTTGTATAAACGTCTTACCACATTTTCTGTGTGCAGTTGATTATTTCGTTGCAACTCTTTGATGGTGACCAATACCTCATCAATCAAATTTTCCATTTCTCTTTCTTTCAGCAACTCCATCATTGCACGAAAGGCAACAAAATCGCCCAGCTTACTCATATCAATACCATAACAATCTGGATAACGGATCTGTGGTGCGCTTGAAACAACAATAATCTTTTTGGGATTTAAGCGGCCCAGCATCCGCACAATACTTTCTTTCAAAGTGGTGCCACGTACAATACTATCGTCAATTACCACCAATGTATCTTCTCCGTTTCGCACAGTGCCATAAGTAATATCATATACATGTTGTACCATTTCGTTCCGGCTGCTGTCTTGTGTAATAAAGGTTCGCAACTTTACATCTTTGATGGCAATTTTTTCCTGACGAATCTTGCGGGTAATCATCTCATTCAGCTTTTCTTCGTTGAAATCATTGCCCCAACTCATGATCCGTTGTACTTTGATCTGATTAAGATATTCTTCCATCCCTTTTACCAAACCATAAAATGCAACTTCAGCCGTATTAGGGATATAAGAAAAGATGGTATTTTTTAAATCATAATTGATATGCTCCAGAATACGTTTGCTCAACTTATGACCAAGTGTAATACGTTCCCTGTAAATTTTTTCATCGCTGCCTCGGCTGAAATAGATGCGTTCAAATGAACAGGCTCTTCTTTCTTTCGGCTCTAATATTTGTTCAATATGATAATGTCCATCGGGCTCAACAATCAATGCCTGACCCGGCATTAATTCCAGCACTTCATTTTCGCCCACGTTAAAGGTTGTTCTGATAGATGCCCGTTCACTTGCTGCAACAATCACTTCATCATCAATATAATAATAAGCAGGGCGAATGCCATGTTCATCTCTCATCACAAAACCGGCACCATTTCCCGTCATTCCGCCAATAGTATAACCACCATCAAATAAAGCTGTTGCTTTTTTCAGCACGGAGCATATGGCGGGATTGTTTGGATTTTCTTCATCTTCTTTAACAAGAAAATGATGCAGCACTTCCATCATAGCAGCCAGATCGCTCTGGCGCTGAAACTCACCCGGATCAATATTTACCAGCCCAAATAATTCATCGGTATTCACCAGATTAAAGTTCCCTGCCAATGCCAAATTTCGTGATGAATTGGTATTCCGTTTAATAAACGGATGACAAAACTCTGTGTTATTTTTTCCCTGTGTTCCGTAACGCAAATGACCAAGCATTATTTCACCCAGAAAAGGCAAATGACCTTTCATTAGGCCCGGATGCTGTTGGATGTCTGGTTGATATTTTTCAAGTTCTGCCACATCCTGACCCACTTTAAAAAATAAATCGGCAATGGGTTGGGGGGCACAACTGCGGAGGCGGTGCATGAAAGGATATCCAGGCTCAACATTTAATTTAACGGCTGCAATACCGGCGCCATCCTGTCCACGGTTGTGTTGTTTTTCCATGAGCAGGTACAGCTTGTTAAGGCCATACAGCACGGAGCCATATTGTTTCTGGTAATGAGAGAAGGGTTTTCGTAAACGAATGAAGGCCAGGCCGCATTCGTGTTTTATTTCGTCGCTCATGATTGCTTTGAGAAGGCGCAAAGGTAAGATACCTCTGCTACATAAACATATTAATTCAAGACTGTTTCAGGATGCAGGCTTTCCGCCAGCCATAAAAACTCCCTAACAAATACATCGATTGTTTTTTGGAAGTTTTCATCAACCAGGTTTCCTTTAGCATCAAATTTCTTATCCACCATTCCTACAACCAGCATGTGCGGACTGGCAATGCCAAATAACGCATTGATCAGCAGTTGCATTTGTTGTGTAGCACGAATGCCACCCATTATGCCGGGACTTGCTGTTACAATTCCAAAGGTTTTATAACTTTGCTTAGGAAAATGATCCAATACATTTTTCAATGCCGGCGTATAGCTGCCGTTATATTCAGGTGTTACCAATATAAATGCATGTGCATTGAACATACGCTTGCTCAATGGTTTAAATTCTTCAGGAGTTGCATCAACCGATACAAATACATTTTGCAGTAAAGGCAAATCCCATTCTTTTACATCAATGATATCAACTGTATGTGTTGTATGTGCCTGTAAAAAAGATTTGAGGAATAATGCCACCCGATGTGTAACACTATTTTCCCTGGGACTGCCTGATATAATTTCGATATTCATGTTTATTATTTTTTCAGTTGCTTTAAGAACAACTGTTTTTACATTGAACCGAATTTAACAGAACGCTTTACTTGATTTCAACAATTAATTCAGCATTCCCGAAAATTGTTTTTGAAACCGGACATGCTTTTGCCACCTGTATCAAACGTTGTTTTTGTTCTTCAGTTATTTCATTTTCAAATTTCAGTTCACGGGTAATAATGCTTTTATCTTCTGTTCTTTTTAATGAAACAACAATATGTATGTTTCCGATATTCCATTTCTTATGATCCGTATACATTCGTAAGGTAACCAATGTACAACTGGCTAAAGCTGCTTCCAATAATTCATCAGGTGATGGAGCAGTATCTCTCCCACCTTTTTCTTCCGGTTCATCAGCAAAGAACTCATGTCGTCCGTTACTGTGTATTACTTTATACTGCTCTTTACCAATGGATGATGTAATCATAATTTTTAATTCAAGTGCCCGAATTTACCTGCATTAAAATCATTGATTGCCTCGTTGATCTCCTGTTGTGTGTTCATTACAAAGGGACCATAAGCAGCAACCGGTTCTGTAATGGGCTCGCCACTTAATAATAACAGGTGTACCTCGTTATTTGTTTGAATGTGAATGGTATCACCTGCGGGTTCAAATACCAGCAAATCAGCTTCTCTTGATAACTGTTCATCATTAATCATCACCGTTCCTTTAAGAACCAATATGGCCGTGTTATCATCTTCAACCACTTTCAGGTTAAAAGCTGCATGTGCTTTGGCGTGTACATCAAAAATATTAATCCGTGTAAAGGTATTGGCAGGGCCTTTCACTCCACTCAATTCGCCGGCAATGATCCGTATTTTTCCAAGATCATCAGCAATGGAAACTTCAGGTATATCATTGGATCGTAAATCCTGGTAAGAAGGTGGAGTTAACTTATCTTTTGCTGGCAAATTCACCCACAATTGTGCACCATGCAATACACCACCTTTTTTGCTGAATTCAGTTTCATGAAATTCTTTATGCAAAATACCTGCACCTGCAGTCATCCATTGCACATCACCTGCATAGATATTTCCTTTGCCGCCACTGCTGTCTTCGTGTGCCAGTGCACCTTCCCATAAAATACTTACTGTTTCAAATCCTTTGTGCGGATGTACATCTACGCCACGTGGATGATCAGTAGGCAAATAATTTACCGGCTCAATATAATCAAGCATCAGAAAGGGGCTCAGATCCTGCCACATTTGTGAAGTGATAAATGTTTTCACTTTAAACCCATCTCCAACCATATGAGGCTGAGCCGCTTTTCTGATTGCTTTAATCTGTTTCATAAAATTCCTTTTACATTTAAAAAAAATGTAAGGGCCTATGCCTTTGCACTTTTATTCTATAACCAGATTTTAGTCCTGATTATTTATTGTTTAATAAATTGAATGTTTAACTGAAGTCTTACATCATCGCTTACTACCACACCACCTGCTTCTGTTACTGCATCCCAGCCTAAGCCGAATTCTTTACGTTTGATTTTTCCTTCTGCTTCAAAACCAACTTTGGTTTGTCCCCATGGATCTACTACTACTCCATTATAATCAGCATGTAACTCAATCGGCTTGGTTACATCCCGGATAGTTAAGTCGCCTTTCAATATATAACCATTTCCATTTTTGGAAAAAGAAGTAGATGTAAATGAAAGCGTTGGAAATTTTTCTGCATTAAAGAAGTCTTCACTTTTCAAATGTGTGTCTCTTTGTTCACTGCGTGTATCAAT
>JBKJNM010000197.1:0-3490 GCA_046593655.1 Lacibacter sp.
AAAGAAGTAATCCAAGTGTAATTGTCTTTGATGCAAAGAACGGGGCTGAAATAATTATAGATGAAAAAACGAACAAAAGTTACAGGGACGAAGATGAAAAAGCAGATGTTGTTATAAAAGTAAAAATTACACATGCACCGCTGCCGTATAAAAAAATGTGATAAAGAAAGATTAGTCATTTAAGAAATCATAAAATCTGATAACATGTTTAAAAAGTTTATCACTCATACTTTAGCAATAATATCACTTATTGGAATTTCAGATATTGCAAATGGCCAAAGCAATTCAGTCTCTGTAAAAGATAAAGTATATGCAAAATTTACTGAAGGTGTTGTTTACAGCCGAACATCTTTCCCCGGTCATCCCTTAAATGATTCGATAAAAACGCTTGATTTTGAAAGTAGTGATTTTGAAGAGCAATATAAAGTAATTGATGCTTTAAAAAAACATCAGAAATCCATTAAAGCAGAAAACGAGCAGGATGTTAAAGATGCTTTTTTTATAAGCGGGATGATGATACTACCAGCTTATTCAAAAATGTATTACACCCCATCTAAAAAATTAATTCTAACAAATGCATTAGGCTATCAGCAGGAAACCTTCATCAATTCCACAAACAAAACAGGGAAGATATTTTTTGCAGATCGTGATAAAACAAGCCAGGGAACCATTCATTTCAACTCAGAAAATTTTAACGAGGTTTGGCAAAAATATCTGATAAATGCAGCACAATATACCATCCAAAAAACTACTGAAATAGCTACAATTGCTGGCTATCCCTGCAAAAAGATTATTTACACTTTTGGAGGAACTTCCCGTGGACCGGGAGTTTCCAATTACGTTATCAATCTGCTGCCCTTAAAAGTTACAGCCTGGTACACCGATGATCTTCCGCCTGCTATCAACCTCATGCACACACTTAATTTTGAATTGGAAAAAGCAGTGTTAAAATTTGAAGTGGAGTATGATAAAAATCATAAAAATAGAATGCTGGTTGAAGTAATAAAACTGGAGCCGCAAAAGATTGACGAAGAAAAATTTGACCTGGCTGACAAGGCACCGGTAGTAGTTTATAAAAAAGACAATTTTGAATCAGGCATGCTGGTGATGCAGGTAATGATGAATGCTATTGCTTTATTAACGAAATAATAAAATGAAAAAAGATTTTTTAATTGTCACACAACAATGCGGCAATTGTAAAACCACACCATCTGTTGCACAATA
Organism: Lacibacter sp.; assembly: GCA_046593655.1. Taxonomy (GTDB): domain Bacteria; phylum Bacteroidota; class Bacteroidia; order Chitinophagales; family Chitinophagaceae; genus Lacibacter. The sequence continues at coordinate 1,225 of JBKJNM010000197.1, forward strand.
TGACTTTGATGTCCAGGTGCCACAGCTGGAGCTAAAAGATGAAAAAATATTTTTATGATGCTATTTATCGTGAATATTTATTAATAAAACAAAATGAATATAAAGAACAGCTCAAGTCCTCATTAGTTGTTTTTTGATGCAAAAAATGGTGACGAGGTTATTATTAACGAAACGCTAATCAAAAAATATAGAGAGACTACTGATATAGCAAGACAAGGTTTGTGGGGTGAGGCTACTTTTAAAATAAAAGTTAAGGTTACACATTCGCCGCTTTCTTATAAAACTGCGAAAAAGAAATAGTATTTTAAGTGATTTAAATAAAATTAGAGTTATGCAAACCAGGATTTTATTAACTGCTTTTCTTTTCCTCTCTATTGGTGTTACAGCACAGCAAGTGCACGTTAAAGAACTTCAAATTTCATCTCCTATAACTCCTATTGTATTAAAAACTCCTGTAGCAGCACCTACAGCAGCACAGGCTAAAGACAGGCTGCTTTGGTATAAAGGGAAAAAGATAGATGACAGCACTCTCATAACCCCCCAGGCTACCTTAGTAAGGTGGAGCAAGCCAAGAGATATAGTGATTGTACAGCCTAAAAAAGATCCGTTTATTAAAGCCGTAAATGAGCTTGCAAAAACTGAACAGCGTAAAGAGCAGTTCTACAATAAAGTAGCTGAACATAAAAACAGTGTTATCATGTACCCTGCCATCGATAATACGCTAAAGGAATTTGACAGATTATTAAAATGGTACGGTAAAATTTTAAAAAATATCATAGATCTTCCTCCTGCAATAACAACATCAACCGGATATAAAAGCAGCTGGAAACACGGAGGAACTGCTTCGCCGCAATATATTGATTTGAATGATTTCTTTGTGTTGCCCGCTGATATAAAAAGGGCTTACCAGGAAGTAATGGCATCTATGAAGAACTATCCTCCCATTGATTTTCCTGCTCCTCCCGAAATGGAATTTGGCGCTTGCTATAATTTTCAATGTGACAGCACAGCGTATAAACAATTGCTTAAAAACAGTGAAACCTGGCAGGAAGAATTTGTAAAATATGAAGCTGATATTATTAGAAGATCTATGTCAATTTTTAAAACTATAGGCCAGAGTGAAAAGCTGCAAAACGACCCTGAAGCGGTGCCAATAGTAGCAGGATTAAAAAAAGCTATTGAATTTGCCTCAGCAAGGATCGATAATAAAACTGATCTGCTTATCAGAAAATATGGGAATGATTTTAAACGACTTCCGGCTGTTATTAGCATTGTTATTTCTGTTGAACGGCAAAAACAATTATTAGGCGCAGGTGATGAGACCTACGCAAAAACTATGGCAAGATTACTTCCATTATTTGATGGGTTTGACAAATACCTTGATCAGCAGATAGCTGCCCGTAATTATGATGTGGTTTTGAACATGGCTTTTATAATTGGTATAGAAAGACAACGGCAATTACTGTGCGCAAGCGAAGAAAATAATATGCCTGATCTTATAGAAAAAATAAATGCTTTCAACAGGTTTAAACTGGATGTACAAATTGATTATGAGGGGCAATGGGATGGATGCGGTATAGCGAAAGCAAACTTTACAGCAACTAATTTAGAAGAAGGTTACCTACAATTAGGACTTATAAATTGTAAGTATAATTTTTTCCTTTCAGAAGAATACCTGAAGGATGCCAATGACTTCCATTATGGCAATGCCTATAATATTCCGCTAAAGGTTACCAATGGCAGTGGAACCGAAACGCAATCCTCTGAGGATGGTGAAAAGTGCTGGCAGATAAAACATGATTTAAAAGGTCTTGTGATAAATCCTTATGAACCGATTGCGTCTATCAGCTTTTGTAAAAATGATACCGAAGACTCACTACAGTTTTATGCCCTTCATTTATCTGCAGTTCACGAAAACAGGCAAGACATAAGGTATAATTACGCAAGGTTCAACCATTTTGATACCCGAATGCAGAATGATGGAATTACGGGTAATGAGCCTGCTGAATTTGAACAAATGGCAATGGAGCTGGGAGAGATGAAAGAAAAGCTTCGTTATCAAACCAATCCCATTGCTAAGCCATCTCTCATACAAATAGAACAACATCATTTTGAAGCCGGCAGAATTAAATGGCTGAGGAGAAAACTTAATGAATACGAAGAAAGAAGTAATCCAAGTGTAATTGTCTTTGATGCAAAGAACGGGGCTGAAATAATTATAGATGAAAAAACGAACAAAAGTTACAGGGACGAAGATGAAAAAGCA
>JBKJNM010000079.1:0-49751 GCA_046593655.1 Lacibacter sp.
AGGTTTTCTACACTTTCCCTTAATGCAAGCGCAATGGCAGCAGTAACAATACTAAGGCCGGTGATAAGATTGGTAATATGAAAATTGAAAACAAACTTTGAAAACATCAATGCACCAATGATCAATACCAGCACTTTAAAGAAATCCTTAAAAAAAACAACCAATTGATTATCGCTTAAATCGGCCGTTTGGTTGGCCCTTGCTTCAAACAATAATGCAAGAAAATCTATAAACCTTCGTAGCAGCCGAATAAAAAAAATAATCAGCGCTGCCTTACCTGCTGCATCAAAAACATCTTTTGATGTGATCTTGTACAGTTCAAAATCAAGTGCCTCTGGAAATGTGAGTTTGTTTAATGAAAAGATAACAACCACTACTACAATAAACCATTCCATGGGTATGAGCACTAAGGCAATAAACTGGTCACGGCTCACATATTTTTTTGCTTTGGGAAAGAAACGATACAGCAAACTACATAGTAACCTGGAAATAATGCCCTTTAGTAAAAACATGGCAAGCACAATCACTGCTATCCATATATAGCTGATGAGTGGATTATCAAAAACAAGTTGATTTAAAAATTCAGGCATAGGCAAAAATAATGGCTAATTCATTGCAGGCGAGTACTAAAATGTGAAATGAAGAATAGTTCCGTTTTGAAGCACATATAAATGGCCGGGGCGGATGACTGTTTTTTGTCGGTCAGCAATATTTGCCGGAAGTTTCATTTTTTGTTCAGTTAATGTTTCGGTTGTATAAGCAAGCAGGAGTTGATGATCCAGTCCAATAATTGTTTTGCCAAATACAGCCAGGTCTGTGAGACCGAGATAAGAGATTTTTGTTTTAAACGATCCGTAAATGTCAAACACATACATGCCTTTCGTTGAATCATAAAGATAAATAAAACCATCCTGATCGAAAATTTGTGTGGGCGATGGAACATCATCAAAGATGATGCGGAAGTCAACAGTTTCGCTCAGCACTTTTCCATCATCGCCTATTTTTTTCAGTTTATTATTTTGCTCATCAAATACCCAGATATTATTATCATAGCTCTGGGCAACTGCTTTTACCTGAAAAATATTCTGCTTGCGCAAATCAATCGTATTCAAAACATTTAAAAAACGATCCAGTACAACAATGGTGGCGAAACTTTTATAGTACAATAAAACTTTTAAGGGGTTGGAAGCATCAATCGAATATAATTTTCCATACCGGCGTACATCATTAAAAATGCCGATTGAATCGCCTTTGGCATTCAGTTTTTTCAATTGATTATTTTTTGAAAGCAGGTAATAGTTACCCAGGTTATCAACTGTAAAGTCAACATACTCTCCTTCCATGTTTTTACTTTGTACAAACGCTGAATCCTGTGCGCTTGAAAACATTCCAGTGGATGTAAGTAATATGGTAAGAATAAATTTCAATCTTTATAATAGTTTAACTCTAATTGTTCTCCATCAAACGAAGCATAGGTGAAATAACGTATCCAATCGCCAAGGTTGATATAACGGCTTCTCACTGATAGACGAAAATCAATGGGCAGATGGCGGTGGCCAAACACAAAGAAATCATAAAAGTCTTTCTGTAGTACTTCTTTGCAGTAGATGATGAGCCATTCTTTGTCTTCGCCTAAAAAAGCTTCTTCTGTTGCACCTGTTTGTGCCCTGCTGCGGCGTGATAAGAAATTGGCCAATCCCACTCCCATATGCGGAGGAAGAATCCCGAACAGCCATTGACAAAAAGGATTCCTGAATATCTTCTTCAACATTTTATAGCCATTATCTCCGGGCCCAAGCCCATCACCATGACCAACCAGGAATTTTTTATTATTAAACGTAAATGCTTTTGGTTCATAATAAACAGGGATGTTGAGTTCGTGCTGAAAATAATTGTTCATCCACATATCATGATTACCCACAAAAAAATGAATGGGAATACCTGCATCTGTCAGTTCAGCTAATTTGCCCAGCAAACGTACATATCCCTTAGGTACCACTCTGCGATATTCGTACCAGAAATCGAATATATCGCCAACAATAAAAATAACAGCTGCATCTTTTTTGATCTGCTCCAGGAATTGAACAATTTTTTTTTCACGAACAAGACTTTGTTCATAATTGGGAGCTCCCAAATGAAAATCGGAAAGAAAATATATTTTTTTACCGGGGGCCAGTTGCATCAAACAAATATAAAGAAGTAGTGAAGTTGATTTATTATTTATTCCTCCGTTGAATATACTCCATCACATCACCGCTTTCAACCAACGGCTTTCCTGTTGTATTTCCTTTGTACCAATAGATCCATGCGGTATATTCTTTTTCGTTTGTAAAAACGGTTGTCAATACTCTTTCATATAATTGCTGTTCACCTTCTTCAGGATGTACACCCTCATAATCATCCATCTGGCTGATGGCCCAGTTGAATTCTTCTTCTGATTTGGCTTTGTATAATTCGCCAATAATAAACTGTTCATCAGTTGTAGGAATGGCGGCAGGATATTCACCCAAATCATACAATCTTCCTTTTACTTTTCCATCGGCTTCATGTGTAAAAAATGGAGTGATGTATTGAAAGGCCGTGCTTTGAAATCCACGTCTTAAAGTACCATATACAAAGAGGAATAGGTTTGCATCTTTCATAGCTTAAAGATACAAGGAACAAAATCCAAAGCACAAAATCCCGTAAAAAAAAGAAGATGAATGAAGCATGATGCTCAAGTGGCACATTCCAAAATACCAATTCCAAATTCCAGCTTAACTACCCTTCGATCAAAAACACAAACACTTCCTTTGGGCCATGCACTCCTACCACCAATGTTTTTTCAATATCGGCAGTACGGCTGGGGCCTGTTGCAAAGCTGATAAATGAAGGAAGTTGTCCTTTGTATTTTTCCTTGAGTAATTGCAGGGCATCTTTTAAATCATATACCAATTGATTTGTATAAGCGATGCAGATATGTACAGGAGCATATACACTTGTTGTGCGGCCGCTTTCATTAGCAGTGCTCAGAACCATGCTGCCGGTGCGGCTTACGAGTAATTCGCAGGCAGTTAAACTTACATCACAATCAGCAAGCTGTTCATGAAAAGATGCAGTAAATTGCTGTTGTTTTAAAATGGTTTGCAGTTTCTTTTCCCTGCACACAATTTTTTCCCAGGATCTGGCAGCAGTTAATTGTTGCAGTTGCTCAACCATATTTTTTTCATCGGCACAAAAAACAAACTTGCCCTGCAGTTTTGTAAGTTCCTGTGCAAACTGTACAGCCATGTCATCATCCGGTGGTTGAAACATACTGTTGTTTCCTTCACTTTGTGGAAAAGGAACAGGCACCGGATGACTCAGTGCCTGTCGTATTTTTTTAAGAATATTTTCTTTTGCAGAAGAAGACATACTCAATTTAGATTGTTTGACTTAAATCCCGCCCCTCTTTATCTACATTAGCAGCATGCATCACAGGAATATTATCTTCATCCAGTAATTTCTTATGTTCAAACGGACGTTTGCCAATCAATGCTTCCACATCGCTCTGGAATAACACTTCTTTTTCAAGCAAGGCTTTGGCCAGTTTTTCAACATCACTTCTTTTTTCAGTGAGCAATGCTTTTGTTCTTTCATATGCAGCGTCAATCAACTTGCGAACTTCATTATCGATCATCTCAGCCGTTTTTTCACTGTAAGGTTTGGTAAATGTTTGTTCCTGGTTAGGATCATAATAACTGATATTACCCAGCTTATCATTCATACCATACACCGTGATCATTGAATAAGCGATCTTAGTGATCTGTTGCAGATCATTACTTGCACCGGTTGAAATTTTACCAAAGAAAATATCTTCACTGGCTCTTCCACCAAGCGTCATACAGATCTGATCATTGAGTTGTTCAATATTATAGAGATACTGTTCCTTTGGTGTGTATTGAGCATATCCTAATGCTGCTGTTCCTCTAGGTACGATCGTTACTTTCAATAACGGATAAGCGTGTTCTAAATACCAGCCACAAATGGCATGTCCTGCTTCGTGATAAGCAATGATTTCTTTTTCTTCGGGGCTGATGAGTTTATTCCTTTTTTCCAAACCACCAATTACTCTGTCAATGGCATCCTGGAAATCACTCATATCAACTGCTGCCTTACCTTTTCTGGCAGCAATCAATGCAGCTTCGTTACAAACATTGGCAATATCGGCACCTGCAAAACCAGGTGTTTGTTCAGCCAGTTTATGAATATCGAGTGTTTCAGAAATTTTAATAGGTTTCAAATGCACTTTAAAGATTTGTTCCCGGCCTTTTACATCAGGACGATCAATAGATATCTGCCGATCAAAACGACCGGGACGTAATAAAGCCGGATCTAATACATCGGGTCTGTTTGTTGCAGCAAGAATGATGATACCTGTATCACCACCAAAACCATCCATCTCTACCAGTAACTGGTTCAATGTATTTTCTCTTTCATCATTACTTACAATGGCGTTTCTTCCACGGGCACGGCCAATAGCATCAATCTCATCAATGAAGATGATACAAGGTGCTTTTTCTCTTGCCTGTTTAAACAAATCTCTCACACGGCTTGCACCTACACCCACAAACATCTCTACAAAGTCGGAACCACTGATGCTGAAGAATGGAACCTGTGCTTCACCTGCCATTGCTTTTGCCAGCAAAGTTTTACCTGTACCCGGAGGCCCGATCAACAATGCACCTTTTGGAATTTTACCACCAAGTGCTGTATATTTTTTTGGTTGCTTCAGGAAATCAACGATCTCCATCACTTCCACTTTTGCTTCATCTAAACCTGCCACATCCTGAAATGTAACATTCACTTTCGTTCCTTTTTCGAACAATTGTGCTTTTGATTTACCAATATTGAAAATACCGCCGCCGCCCGGGCCTGCGCCTCCACCGCTATTCATCTTACGCATCAGTAATACCCACAAACCAATTAAAATCAAAATGGGTAGTAATAGTGAGATGAATGGACCAATGATACTTTCTTCATCTTTATAATCCGGATTCGGACTGCCTGTGAGTGCCTCGTTTTCTGTGATGATTTTTTTTATCCGTTCATCAAATGTTTTTGCATCTGACACATTAAACTGAAAATGCGGCCCTTTGTCTTTGTTGATTTTAAGTCGTGACTCATTGGCTGCTACCAATTTTTTAATCACTTCATCATTAAAGGCTTCTGGTTTTAATGTAGCTCTTACAACTCCTTTATTTTTTACTACCAGGTAGCTTTTAACATATCCTTTCATCAGCATACTGTCTTCAAACACATTTTGTGTAGTAGGTATTGCATCAGGTGCCATTCCACGAAAAAGATTAAAGCCGATCAATACGGCAGCAATCAATGCATAGAGCCAGTATATATTGAAGCGAAACGGTTTGCGGGGATCTTTTCTCTCACCGCTGTTTTCTGAATTATTTCCTTGGTTCAAACTCATCTTGTTTTTTTTGCTCCTGTACTTCAGGATTTCTGAGATTATTACAAATAAGTGGGTAAATGTTTCAAACTGTTCTTGTTAAAAATCTAATCATGATCTGCACTGTTGGCATCACTCCACATTTCTTCCAACCGATAAAACTTTCTTGTTTCTGCATGAAAAACATGAACTACTATATTCACATAATCAACCAGCACCCAATGCGAACCATTCATTCCTTCATGGTGATAAGGGGGCTCTTCGCAGTTTTCCTTTACCTGGTATTCAATATTTTCTGCAATTGCTTTTACCTGTATGGTGCTGCTTGCTTCGCAAATGATAAAGAAATCAGCCACCGCTTCCGGAATTTTTCGCAGGTCAAGACTTACAATATGCTCGCCTTTTTTCTCCTGTATTGCTTTCAGGATCGTTTTAAATAGTTTGCTGTTTCGATTAATGCGGGGGAAGGCCTTTGTTTCTTTATTTTTGGGTGCTAACAGGGATAGTGTGCTCAATCGCTTGTTTGTTTAATGAAAAAATCTTTTTTTTAGAACCAACCGCTTCGGCATGGTTTACATTTCTTTAATTTGCCCAAAAATAATCAATCTTCATCAACCTTGACTCTTAAAAAATCAGATACTTCATGGATTGAACTGGACACGGTGGACAGTACCAACAACTATGCCATGGCACTGGTACATGCAGGAGTGGCACAGCATGGAACAGTTGTATTTGCCCACCATCAAACTAGGGGTAAGGGTCAGCGTGGTAAAGTTTGGGAATCCAATAGGGGTGCTAATCTCAGCTTTTCCATTATTGTTCAGCCGCATTTTCTCTTACCTGCACATGCTTTTCAGTTATTGGCTACAGTTGCTGTGTCAATTCGCAATGTGTTGAATGGAAAAATGGGAGATGAAACAAAAATCAAATGGCCTAATGATCTTTATTGGCGTGACAGAAAGACAGGGGGCATCCTCATTGAAAATGTATTTCGTGGCGCACAATGGCCATGGGCCATTATCGGAATTGGTATCAATGTAAATCAAACCGCTTTCCCACATTTAAATCATGCTGTATCTATGAAACAGGTTACAGGGAGTGAAACGGATGTAAAAAAACTGGCTGAAGAGATCTATGATAATCTGATGATGTCCTTACAATTACTGGAGAAAAATGCTTTCGCTGCTTTTTATTCCCAATACACACAACATTTGTATAAGCTTGGTGAACCCGTAAGGTTGAAAAAAGCGAACAGGAGTTTTGAAACAAAGATCAAAACAGTAAATGAACAGGGACAGTTGGTTACCGGTTTTGATGTTGAAGAATGTTTTGAATTTGGTGAGGTGGAATGGATGATTTGAAAATTAATTATTTTTTGAACTCCTAACTTCTCCGCCAAAGCTTTTCGAATCTTACCTTTGACGCACTTCAAAAAAAACTAATCATGAATTTTTATTGATTTCATAGTTGTAGCATAAAAAAATAACACATGAAAATAGCTGTAGCAAAAGGTGATGGAATAGGCCCGGAAATTATGGAAGCGGTGCTCAACATTTTTAAGGCTAACCATGTTCCGCTGGAGTATGAATTTGTAGATATGGGCAAGTGGGTTTTCGATAAAGGATTTAACAACGGTATGACTCCTGAAGCAAAAGAAGCCATTGAACGATTGGGTTTATTGTTTAAAGGACCCATGGAAACACCCAAGGGCAAAGGTGTAAAAAGCATTAATGTAACAGCACGTAAAACATGGAACACGTTTGCCAATAAAAGAGCTTTCAAAACTTTGCATGGTGTTGATACGGTTTTCAGCAAAGCAGGTATTCCTATTGATCTTACTGTTGTAAGAGAAAATATCGAAGATACTTATGGAGGCATTGAACATATGCTTACACATGATGTGGCGTTGAGCCGTCGTTTTATTACACGGCCTGGGAGTATGCAGGTCATCCGTTATGCGTTTGAAATGGCAAGGCAGGAAAAAGCCAAACGCATCACATGTGGACACAAGGCCAACATCATGAAAATAACCGATGGATTATTTCTTGAAGTTTTTTATGAAGTAGCTAAAGAATATCCGGAGATCAAAGCAGATGATATTATTGTAGATGACCTTTGTATGAAATTGGTTACAAGACCGGATCTGTTTGATGTTGTTGTCCTTACCAATTTACAAGGTGATATTGTAAGTGATTTATGTGCGGGGCTTATAGGTGGTTTAGGTTTTGCACCTTCTGCAAATATTGGCGATCATATTTCCATCTTTGAAGCGGTACATGGTACAGCACCCGATATTGCAGGAAAGAATATTGCCAACCCTACTGCATTGCTCTTGAGTGGAGTTGCCATGCTGCGTCATGTAGGACTCACAGAAAATGCATCGGTTATTGAAAATGCACTGCTCTATACATTAGAGAATGGAATTCATACGGGTGACTTTGGCGACAAATCCATACCATCTGTGAATACAACACAATTTGCACAAGCCATCATTAACCATTTTGGTAAAAAACCGGAGATAGGTGCAAAAGAAATCATAGCCAACAAACCCGGCACCCCCACTCCTTTGAAACTTGAAATCAATTCAATGATGATTTCCAAAGAACAGGATGACGAAACTATTGTTGGTGTTGATTTATTTATTGAAAGCTCTGAACAGCCCAATGAAATTGCAGTAAAATGTGAACGACATGCCGGTGTAAAATTTAAATTGCTAAGCATCAGTAACCGTGGCACACAGGTTTGGCCAACAGGAAGTGTTTATACAAATCTTGTAAACCAATACAATGTTCGCTTTGAAAGTATTGAAGATTATCCGTTGAATCAACAGGATGTAATTGGACTGTACGTAAGTATGAGTGGTAATTTTAAAATATGTTCCTTTGAACTGTTGAATATGTGGGGTGGAAAAAAAGCATATAGTTTAGCACAGGGACAATAAACAACTGATCCTATTTAGAAAAAGCGTTTCATTCCTGAAGCGCTTTTTCTTTTTCCCTTGCTTCCACTTCAAATGGATTCTTATAATAACCGTACCTAATACTATACCATATATAGAGAGTTAGAAATTTCAACACGCCGTGTTTTTGATATTGCTCTATATGTGCCCGTTCATGTTTCACCCAGCGCTCATCTTTTAAAAAATCTTCTTTTGTTGTGTTATGCAGGTAAATGGTTTTTCCAATGACCATTGCTACCTTATGAGCTTTAAGTTTTTTGGCTGCCAGTAAAGCAAGAATGGATTTTTCTTTGATTCGAATATTCATTGGTATTAAAAAAGTGCACCTAAAGATGCACTGTATTTGAATAGGATGTTTTTATAACCTGTTAATTGTTGGGAGCACCTGCATCAATCCAGCAGATGATTGAATTTTTTTGTGCAGCAGAAAGTGTAGTATTCTTTGGCATTGAACCACTCAACACAGAAGCACGTATTTGTGCTTTTGCGGCATTGATCTCTGCATAAGTTGTTAATGCACCTGGGCCATTTGAAGATCCGGTACTATGACAACCGCTTACAGCACAGCTTGACTGAAAGATAGGTAATACGTTTGCTGTAAACTGTATTGCAGCTCCGGTACAGGTGAGTGTAAATGGAGTTCCGCCTCCTCCTCCATTACTTCCTGGGGAGCTTGTTTTTTTGCAGGCATATAAAAAAGACATCGCAGTCAATACAAGTGTAAAGAAGATCCATTTCATCTGCTTATTATTTTGTTGTTTTTATTTGTCAGATAGTACTTGCCTGCCGAAAGGCAGGTGCCCATGAAAACAATTATCCCGTTTTGTGAACAAATTTTCGTTCATGGGCATTTCAAAATTATACCTTTTGCTGAAATTATTGATTGATGACAGAACCTGTTATGAAAAGAAGTTGAATGGGGATTTTGTTTGTTTGAACCAGGAAACGAATTGAATTCAGTTATTAGGTGCCCCGCAATTGATCCAGGCAATTAATGCTGCTTTATCATTTGCAGTTAAACTACTGCCTTGCGGCATAATACCCGCTTCAACCTGTGCTTTAATGATTTCTTTTTTTGCTGCAATTAAAGCGTAACTGGTAAACGATCCGCCGGTATTGGTGCTGCCGGTTCCATGACAACCACTACTGAATGCACATTTGGTTTGAACGATCACAGATACAGTTGCTGAAAAACTGGTTGTACAGATAACGGGAGGGTCATCTGTCTTTTTTTTACAGGCATTGAACAACATCGTTGATAAAAGCATGACCGATGTAACAAACACCTTACACATCTTGTTTCATTTTGGTTTGATATTAACCAGATGAATATACGCTAAAAAACGCTGTATGGGTTTAGGTTAGTTTAGCAGATCAAGGATTTGCTGCGTATGTTTTTTGGTGAGCACCCTTGTAACTATTCCGTGGATGATCCCCTTTTCATTAATGATAAATGTTGTGCGAACTAATCCGTTGTAAATTTTTCCCATGAACTGTTTTTTACCCCACACATCATAGGCATCAATGACTTTATGATCTTCATCAGCAATCAAGCGAAAAGGGAGCTTGTATTTTATTTCAAATTTTTTATGCTTAAGCACAGCGTCTTCACTTACACCAATGATTTCGAAACCCAATTGCTTTAATTCAGAAAAATTGTCCCGCAGGTTACAAGCCTGTGCAGTACAACTTAAGGTGTCATCTTGGGGATAGAAATAGAGAATAATCTTTTTGCCTTTATACTCAGCTAATGAAATGGATTGACCATCCTGATCCAAACCTTTAAACGCAGGAGCTTTATCACCTGCTTTTAGTTTAGTGACATAATTCTTGAATGGTTCTTTTTTAACTGCTGCTTTCTTAGTCGCCATTTTTACTTTTTATAGAAACATAGATGACATTGATTTGTTCAGAAAGTTTACTTTCTTGTAAACCTGATCACCCGTTCAATTGTATTACCTGCTTCATCTTCTACGCTTATTTTTAATTCGTGTTCACCTGCGGGGCAATGTTCATCAACCCTGTAACGATATACAGGGCCAAGCCCACTGAACATTAACCATTCACCATCCAGCTCTGCACGAAAACTGCGGATCTCTTTTTGATTATCAGCAGTAGTACAAGTGATCAATGTATTTGCAGCAACAGTTCCACCATCTGTTACTCCACTGATAGCAAGTGTTGGAGGCATTTCATCAACTTCCAGCCAAAACTCTCCAAACTCACGGAACTTTGCTTCGTACCAACCTTTTACAAAAGCAGCACGGGCCACATCTCTTTTTCCCCTGGCAACTTTTACCATCAATACACGGTTACGACCAGTTTCAGGAATGGGTTTGTTGGGTTTAATGCGATACATCATGGAATCATGTACCGGTATCAAGGGTGTATGAATGACATGAATATTGGAATAGGCAGCAGAACTTGTTTTATAATTGTACACCAGGCGGAATACATCATAAAAACTTTTGACTGTACTAACCAGTTGCACATCATCCTGCTCAAAAATATTGAGTTGGTTCGGCAGCATGTAGCGGCTATCCTTCTGCACATTCACTGCAGGAGTAACCGATGCTGTGCGTTTTAATTTAAAACGTAGTGTTGATGCATTATCATTGGCATCTTTCACTACAATTTTCATTTCATGCACTGTGGTATCATCTAAATGAATGAGTCCATCGTCTTTTTTGTAATAGATGGGTAAGCGATCGCCGGGCAAAGGAGACAGATGTTGAAAATAAGAACCCCCATTTGTTTTGATGCGGTAATCAATATGTGCATTGAGATAACGTGTTTGTAAATAATCGACAGCATCAATCTGGAAACCGCTGATCGGTTCCTCATCCATATAAACAACTGCTTCAAAAATACCGTTACTGTTGGGCACACCGGTGATACGATCCGTTGCAACAATGGCAAAGCTGATCACATTACTACTCACCGTCATTACTCCACCTGCAATAGAATAGGCTCCTGTTGTTTTTGTAAGACCAAGTATTTTGGGGAATTGTTCGTAGGTACTTTTATTTCGATCATATACTGCCAGCTTTGTAATAGCAGGTGGCGTTACATCATATACCCGATGAAACAACAATGCATTTAAACAAGCTTCATCATCTGTGCGCCGTATTTCATAATGCACATGCGGACCGGCAGATGCTCCGGTGTTACCACTGTAACCAATCATCTGCCCTTTCTTCACCGGGAACATATTCTTTTCAAAATCCACATCACCTTTCCAGGCTTGTTTGGCATATTGTCCTTCTTCAATCGCTTCTTTTAACTGCGGAGCAAAACTGTTCATGTGACAATACAACGTGGTATAGCCATTCGGATGACTTACATAGATGGCATTTCCAAAACCATTGGGATCAATTTTGATCCGGGAGATCCAACCTTCTGCCGCAGCATATACCGGAAGATTTTCTCTGCGTAGTGTAAACAGATCCAAACCCATATGAAAATGGTTGGGGCGCATTTCACCAAAGTTGGCGTTCAGTTTTAAAGGAATATCTAATGGATAACGGAAATAATTAGTTGGATAATTTTTTTCGGGAAAGAGTTGGGCAGATGCGATATGAAAAGTGAAAAGTGAAAAGTAAAAAGTAAGAATGTGTTTCTGCATCCGGCAAAAATAACGAAGATGAGAGAAAAGGCAGGTCATAAAGACCCAAAGAGAGAAAGATGCAAGAGGTTGCTAAAGTTTGTTACAAAATCATCTCTGAAAATCTTCATAACACATGTAAAATTTTCAGCTCTTTATTGCGTTCAATCCAATACTTTTGCAGCCAAATTCTCCCCATGCCAAAAGATAGTTCCATAACCAGTGTACTGATAGTAGGCAGCGGCCCCATTGTAATTGGCCAGGCCTGTGAGTTTGATTATGCGGGTTCGCAAGCTGCCCGCAGCCTGCGTGAAGAAGGGATTGAAGTGATCCTCATCAACAGCAACCCTGCCACCATCATGACCGATCCAATGATGGCAGATAAAGTTTATTTGTTGCCTCTTACAATTGAAAGTATTGAACAGATACTTGAACAAAATCCGCAGATTGATTCTGTGTTGCCAACCATGGGCGGACAAACAGCCCTCAACCTTTGCAAAGAGGCTGATGAGCTGGGCATTTGGGAAAAATACAATGTGAACATGATTGGTGTGGATGTAAAAGCAATAGATACGGCTGAAGACAGGGAAAAATTTCGCCAGTTGATGATTAAGATAGGCATTGGTGTGGCGCAAAGCAGGGTTGCCAACTCAATGCTGGAAGGAAAAGAGTTTGCAATGGAGATTGGGATTCCATTGGTGATCCGTCCATCTTTTACATTGGGTGGAAGTGGCGGCAGTATTGTTTTTCATAAAGAAGATTTAGACAGTGCATTGGACAGAGGTTTAAAAGCAAGTCCTATGCACGAAGTGCTGGTTGAAAAAGCATTGCTCGGCTGGAAAGAATTTGAACTGGAACTCTTGCGGGATAAAAATGATAATGTGGTGATCATTTGTACGGTTGAAAATTTTGACCCCATGGGTGTGCATACCGGCGACAGTATAACTGTAGCTCCTGCCATGACGCTCAGCGATACGGCTTTCCAAAACATGCGTAACATGGCGATAAAAATGATGCGTAACCTTGGCAATTTTGCCGGCGGTTGTAACGTACAGTTTGCTGTGAATCCTGAAACAGAAGAAATTTTTACGGTAGAAATCAACCCCCGTGTAAGTCGTTCATCGGCGTTGGCAAGTAAAGCAACCGGTTATCCTATTGCAAAAATTGCTGCCAAACTGGCCATTGGTTATAACCTGGATGAATTGAAAAACCAGATCACTCAAACTACATCTGCTTACTTTGAACCGGCGCTGGATTATGTAATTGTAAAAATACCACGCTGGAATTTTGATAAGTTTAAAGGTGCTGATGATCGTTTGGGTTTGCAGATGAAGAGTGTGGGTGAAGTAATGGCGATTGGCAGAAGTTTTAATGAAGCAGTGCAGAAAGCTTGTCAGAGTTTAGAGAACAACGCTGTTGGCCTTGGTTACTACGGGCAAAGTGTAAAACATGCAGAAGAACTTATTGAATATATTAAAGTGCCGAAATGGGATCGCATTTTTCGTATCAAGGATGCGTTGATGGCCGGTGTAAGTGTGAAAACAATTGTTGAAGCAACCAAGATTGATCGTTGGTTTATTTACCAGATCCAGGATATTGTGAACATGGAAAAAGAGTTGATGAAGCAGGACATAAAAACCTTAACGAAAGAATTATTGCGTGAAGCTAAACGGATGGGTTTTGGCGATGAACAGATCTGTCGCATATTAAAAGATGATGCATCGGAAGATGAGTTGTATGAAAAGAGGAAAGCATGGGGTATAACAAGAGTGTACAAAATGGTGGATACCTGCAGTGCAGAGTTTGAAGCAAAGACACCGTATTTTTATAGTACGTTTGAATAAGAAACCTCTCCCCTCATTCCCCTCTCCGAAAGAGAGAGGACGGTACTTCAGGATTGTTTTCAACTGTTGAAACTACCACTTCAGCAATAAATATAAAATGAACTTTTAAAAGCAGCGGAAATGATTCGCTGCTTTTTTATGATGTCTGATCACCTGAAGGGTGACTGTACATCTTAAACGGTGTACAGTCATACTCCTTCGTCGTATGAACAGACACCGACGTTCTAACAAACAGTTTTATCTTACAGCCCGATGGTCAAAAATCTCAAAGCGCTTTTATTTGGTTTGCTGTTAGCCCTTGTGCTTTGCGAAATTATATTACGCATTTACAACCCGTTTACCAATTTCACCAAACAAGGAAAGTTAGTACTGCCGGCCAATCAACATACAGTATTTGAGAATCAATGGATCAAACAACTGGATGCAAAGATTTACTATTCAAGAAATGCATTAGGCTTTCGGGGACCAATGCCAACCGATAGCATTTCCAAACTCAACTCTATCATCAGCATTGGTGGCAGCACCACTGAATGTAAGTTTTTAAGCGATAGTACCACCTGGCCTTTTCTGCTGGGTGAAGCTTTGAAAGATTCTATTCCTGATGTGTGGTTGAACAATGCAGGCATTGATGGTCATTCAACCTTTGGGCATCTGCACTTGCTGAAAGAATATGTATTGAAACTGAAACCAAAATATGTATTGCTGTTAACAGGAGTGAATGATGTGGAAACAGAACAACCTGAAAGTTTTGATTTGATGAATGACAACCGGGTGCATTACAATTCGTTGAAACAGTTTTTTAAATCGGTGTTGAATAAAACGGCAATCGGTTCTACGATCTTTCAATTCTATGCAATCCGCCTGGCCTATAAAAAAGGACTGATACATAAAGAAGTTGATTTTAAACATCTGCCCGACACGACATTCTCTGCAGCTTATATGCAGGAAACAGTTACAAAACAGAAACCTTATCTCAGCGGCTATCAAACAAGATTACAGGAGATCATTACGCTTTGTAAGGCAAACAATATAAAACCAGTGCTAATCACACAACCTTCTTTGTATGGTGCTTACACCGATTCAACTACCGGAATAAAAATGGATACCAAGTATTTTGGAGACAACAGCAATAAGAATAATTTGTTACAGGAACAGGTGTTGGAAGAATACAACAATGTAGTTCGTTCATTCGCCAATCAGGCATCGGTGATCGATCTCTCGAAGCTGATGCCAAAGAACACAGCCTACTATTACGACTTTATTCATTTTAATAAACCGGGAGCTAAGAAAGTAGCAGAGATTTTAGTACCGCATCTGCAACAAATTCTTCAACACTACTAATAAAATCAGCAGATCCCTTCAGCGTAGGGATGACAATCAAAAAACATTTATTTTGCAGCTATGTATATCCTCGGCATTTCGGCCTTTTATCATGATTCTGCAGCAGCCATTTTGAAAGATGGCGAGGTCATTGCCGCCGCACAGGAAGAACGGTTCAGCCGCAAAAAACATGATGCGGGGTTCCCCTCCAAAGCCATCAGTTATTGTTTACAGGAAGCGGGTATTACAATTAACAAGATCGAAGCTGTTGTATTCTACGATAAACCATTACTCAAGTTTGAACGTTTACTCGAAACGTATTATGCCTTTGCACCAAAAGGATTTGCTTCTTTTTTACTTGCCATGCCCATCTGGTTAAATGAAAAGCTGTTTCTGAAAAAAATGATACGGGATGAGTTGAAGAAGATTCAACCATTTGATAAAAAGAAATTACAACTTTTATTTCCCGAGCATCATCTCAGTCATGCTGCTTCTGCTTTTTATCCATCCCCATTTGAAGAAGCAGCGATACTCACTATTGATGGCGTTGGCGAATGGGCCACCACCACCATCAGCAAAGGAAAAGGACGGCAGATTGAAATATTGAAACAACTCAACTTTCCTCATTCAGTTGGGTTGCTATATTCTGCTTTCACTTATTATCTCGGCTTTAAAGTAAACAGTGGCGAATACAAGTTGATGGGATTGGCACCTTATGGCGATCCAACATCCGCACAAACCGCCGCCTATATTCAAACCATCAAAACAAAACTTGTAAGCATTTTTGATGATGGATCTGTTTGTCTTGATCAGAAGTATTTCAATTATGCTGTTGGGTTACGCATGGTAAAAGATGATGCGTTTAAACAACTCTTTGGTTTCAGCAAAAGGGAACCGGAAGATAAATTGCAACAACAGCATTGCAATCTTGCAATTGCTATTCAACTGGTAACAGAAGAAATTGTATTAAAGCTGGCGAGGCATGCAAAAGAATTAACCGGTTGCACGAATCTTTGTTTATCAGGTGGTGTGGCATTAAATTGTGTTGCCAATGGTAAACTACAGAACGAAAAAATATTTGCAGAATTGTTCATTCAACCTGCAAGTGGCGATGCCGGTGGTGCGGTAGGTGCAGCATTGGCAGCACATCATCTGTATTTTGAAAAAGAACGAACACTTACAACTGCAATGGATGCTATGAAGGGGTCGTATCTTGGTCCATCTGCAACAGATGAAGAAATTCTTGCTACTGCAAAAACCTTCAACGCAAAATATAAACGATACGAAGAAAGGGATGCGTTGAATGAAGTGGTTGCCAGATTGATCAATGAAGGAAATGTCATCGGCTGGTTCCAGGGCAGAATGGAGTTTGGACCAAGAGCATTGGGCAACCGCAGCATTCTTGCTGATTCCCGTAATCCGGAGATGCAAAAGAAACTAAACCTGAAAATAAAATACCGTGAAGGTTTTCGTCCTTTTGCTCCCGCTGTATTGGCGGAAGATGCCCACCAGTATTTTGATTTAACAACAGCATCTCCTTATATGCTGCTTGTGCAACAGGTGAATAAAGAATTGCAACATCAGGTACCGGAAAATTATCAGCAATTGAGCATCAATGAAAAACTATATACTCATAAAAGCACATTACCTGCTATCACTCACATTGATTTCTCTGCACGCATTCAAACAGTACATGCATCAACCAACAAAGCATTTCATGAGCTACTTACTGCATTTAAACAACTTACAGGTTGTGCGGTGTTGATCAATACCAGTTTTAATGTACGTGGCGAACCGGTTGTATGTACAGCGTTGGAAGCATACCAATGTTTTATGCGTACTGAAATGGATTATCTGGTGATCGGCGATTTTTTGTTCAGTAAAAAAGATCAACCGTTGTGGAAAGAAAAAGATGATTGGAAGAAAAAAATTCAAGCTGATTAATCAAGATGGTAAGAAAGTTTACATATTTTTTCATTGTAACGATTATAAGCTATTTACTGGTTGAGTTTATTTGCTGGTGGTTTATTACAACAAAATATATCCCTGCTTCCAAACCCGATTTCAAGTTTACATGGACAGTAAAAAATTATCCTTACCAGATTGCTGACCTTTCGCCTGCCTGGGGCACCTGGCATTATCCTGAAAACTTTACATTCAGCCGTGATTGTTTTTCTGTTCCTTACTTAATGAACAGTTATGGTGCACGGGATAAAGAATGGAAACAAACTGCTACGGATAGCAATCGTGTAATTGTTTTGGGTGATTCCTTTATCGAAGGGTTTGGCATTGCTGATTCAAATCGTTTATCAAATCTCCTCTCAAAAAAAACCGGCAGGGAGTTTTTAAATTTCGGATGCTCCGATTTCAGTACAACACAGGAATATCTCGTTTATAAACATCTTGCTTCAGGCTTTGCACACAATACGATCCTTATTAGTTTATTACCGATCAATGATTTTTATGATAATGACCTGGAAGCCCGCCGTGGTTTATATGATGGGATGGTAAGGTACAGGCCCTTTTATATAAAACAGAAAAATGATTATTCCCTGCAATTTTCAGATCGTTCGTTTCAACAGGCTACGTTTAATAAAGAAGGCTATTTCAAAAAACATAATCGTTTCAATGGTACTGTTGCCCGGTTTTTAAGAGCCAATACCTATTGGTTTCATATACTCGATTATTTTAGGCACAAACGAAAGGCCGATATTCTCTATAAAAATAATTACTCCGGATTTGTGAATTATACAGCAGAAGATTTTGAACGTTTTTGTTTTATCCTTAACCAGATCAAACTGGCTGCTCCGGAAAAACGGATCATCCTTTTTACCATCCCGGTTGCAACAGAAATAAAACGCTACAAATCAGATGGCCAAAATAAATTGGCTCCGCAACTGGCAGCATTTTGCAAGAACAGTAACATAGAATTTGTTGACCTGTTACCTGTTTTTGCATCAGCACCCGAACAAAGCTATTTTTTATCTTGTGATCCGCATTGGAATGAAGCAGCTAATCAACTGGCTGCGGAGTATCTTTACAACTATTTGCAAACAGATACAATACATCAACCCTAACTATGCTTGAATTTTTAAAAGATATGTGGGCCTTTTTAAAAGTGCGGAAAAAATGGTGGCTGGCTCCCATCATCATTGTGATGTTATTGCTTGGCGTCCTGTTAATTTTTGGTGGCAGCAGCGCAGTAGCTCCATTTATCTATTCTTTGTTTTAAATGAAGTGGCAGAAAAAACATAGCTCCTTAATTGTTATCGCCATTGGCTTTGGTATCCTGTACTTCTTTTTCAGAAAAGAATGGATGCTGGTACCCGTTGGTATGTCGTTGGTTGGTTTTATTGCTGGCCCAATGGGTGAGTTTATTCACCTAACATGGATGATGATTGCTAGAGTGCTGGGTTTTATCAATAGCCGCATCCTGCTCAGTATTATCTTTTTCCTTATTCTCACCCCTGTTGCATTACTCATGCGCTTGCTTGGGAAAAGCGGTTTTGTAAAATCGGGTAACGGAAAAAAATCTTTATTTGTTACCCGGAATCATGTGTACACAAAAGCTGATCTGGTTCAACCGTTTTAACTGCTGAGTGTTAGCAGAAATACTCAAAATTTTGCCAAAAAAAATCTGCCAAAAATTTTGCCTGCACCCCTACCTTTGCACCGCAATGGCAAATACGATCCTTCACAACGAATCCATTCCATCTAAACGCAAAAAAATTATTGTTCTCGGCAGCGGACCCAACCGTATTGGTCAGGGTATTGAGTTCGATTACTGCTGTGTACACGGCCTGCTGGCAATTAAAGAATGCGGCTTTGAGGCGATTATGGTGAACTGTAATCCGGAAACAGTAAGTACTGATTTCGACATGGCTGATAAACTCTACTTCGAACCGGTTTTCTGGGAGCATCTCTGGGAAATCATTGAATTGGAACAACCTTATGGCGTTATTGTTCAGTTAGGTGGACAAACAGCCTTGAAATTGTCCAAACGCCTGCATGAAAAAGGGATCCGCATCATAGGTACCTCTTTCGACAATATGGATATTGCCGAAGATCGTGGTCGTTTCAGTGATATGTTGAAAGATATGGGTATCCCTTACCCGAATTACGGCACAGCTTATAATACCGATGATGCCATTGAAGTGGCAAAAGAAGTGGGTTATCCTGTATTGATCCGCCCCAGTTATGTATTGGGTGGTCAGCGGATGCGGATTGTGTTGAATGATGAGGAATTGGAAAAAGGTGTGTTGAGTTTGATCAAACATTTACCGGGTAATAAAATTTTGATTGATCATTTTCTTGATCGTTGCCAGGAAGCGGAGATCGACGCCATTTATGATGGTGACAATTTTCATGTGATGGGTGTAATGGAACATATTGAACCAGCTGGTATTCATAGTGGCGACAGCCATGCTGTATTACCTGAGTTTAACTTAACGCCATTGGTAGTAACCACCATGAAAGATTATGCAAAACGAATTGCACAGGCGTTAAATATTCTTGGTCTCATTAACATCCAGTTTGCTATTAAAGAAGGTAAAGTGTACGTGATTGAAGCCAATCCAAGGGCATCCCGTACAACTCCTTTTATTGCAAAAGCATACCAGATTCCTTATCTGAATATCGCTACAAAAATTATGTTGGGCCAAAACAAGCTCATCGATTTTACTTACGAAAAGAAACTCACCGGGTATGCGATTAAAGAACCGGTATTTAGCTTTGATAAATTCTTGAATGTAAGCAAGGAGCTGGGACCTGAAATGAAAAGTACAGGTGAGGCCATTCGATTCATTAAAGATCTCCGTGACCCATACTTCAGGCAGTTGTACAAGGATAGAAGTATGTATTTGAGTAAATAAGTCTGAACTGTGATTTATGGGATTGAAAAGATTTCTGAGATAGCCTCCTGATTTTTTGGGAGGCCTTTTTTTTGGGAAACACTTAGTCGGGAAGAAGGGAAGAAATCTAAAAGTTTTCTGGCAAATTTTTAAATGCCTACAGTAGATGAAAAATGATGCTACTTCGAAATGCTTAAATACAACAGCTCAATTGAATTGTTTGCCTGGCCTCCCTCTCTTTTGGAGAGGGAACGAGGGTGAGTCAGCCTGTTAATTTGTAACTTTCCATCATGAACAAAGAAATCCAATCAATCATTCTCAATTTGCAACGGGTATTAAATGGTCAGCCCTGGTATGGCGAAGCAGTATTACCCATGCTCAGGAAAATACATCCTGCAGTTGTTTATATCAATCCAAAGAACTCACATGCAGCTATTGAAATTCTGTATCACATGATCAATTGGGCTCAGTTTACATTAAATCGTTTGCAAAGAAAACAGGAAGAAGATCTTATTGATTCCGAAGAATCGGATTGGCGGACGATTGACCCTAAAGAACATACCTGGAAAAAAGGATTGGCTGAATTTGAATCATTGCATCAGCAGATCATTGCTGCGTTAAAAACAAAAGATGATGCATTTCTCGGCCAGATCGTTGACTTCCGTGAATATAATTTCCGTTTTCTGCTCAATGGATTGATACAGCATAATATTTATCATTTAGGGCAAATTGCTTTTTTGAAAAATTTGTTGGGGGAATAGGAGTAGAATAAAAAAAATTCTACCTTATAGGAATGTTGCCCCGAATCCCCATCTGGAAAAACATTCCCTTTCTTCGTTTACTGGTTCCGCTTGCAGCAGGAATTATATGCGGCTGGTACTTTTCACTGCATTGGACCATTGCTTTATACCTCCTTGTTGCAGCAATTCCTTTGCTGTTATTGTATTTGTTCAGTAACGAACAAAAGAAATTCTTCTTCAGTTGGTTCCCTGGAGTGAGTATTACTCTTTGCATGCTTGGCTTTGGCATACTGCTTACATGGATCAAACAAATCAATCATGAGCAACAGTGGGTAGGACATTTTTACAAACCTGGTGATATTGTTCAACTCCGTTTACTGGAACCATTAAGTGAAAAACAAAAAACTTATAAAGCACTTGCTGAAATTGTTTCTGTTCAGCAAAACGGAAAAGCAACCAAAGTAAGCGGTCAACTCATTCTCTATTTTCAGAAAGATAGTATTACTCCTGCTTTGCAGTATGGCCATATTATTGCCATCAATAAACCTTTGCAGGAAATAAAGAATGCAGGAAACCCCGGTGGCTTTGATTACAAACGGTATGCGTTATTCAACGGTATTACACACCAGTTGTTTTTAAAGAAAGCTGATTATGTATTATTGCCTGCAACAAAAACTTCGTCCTTCTGGTTCTGGATCTACCGTACAAAAGAATATATTCTCACTGTTCTTCGTAAATATATCAAAGGTGAACAGGAAATAAGTGTGGCTGAAGCATTGCTCATTGGCTACCGTGATGACCTGGACAGGGACCTGGTACAGGCTTACAGCAATACAGGTGTGGTGCATGTAATTGCCATCAGTGGCTTACATCTTGGTTTGATCTATTGGTTGCTGTTACTCTTATTTAAACCATTGAATAAATACAAACAGTTGAAATGGTTAAAAATAGTACTCGTCCTTTCTTTGTTATGGATCTTCAGTTTACTTACAGGTGCAGGTGCATCCGTACTGAGAGCTGCTATCATGTTTACCGCCATCGCAGCAGGCGAACTGTTTAACAGGAAAGGAACCATTTATAACAGCATGGCTGCTTCGGCATTTGTATTGCTTTGTTACAATCCCTTTTATTTGTGGGATGTAGGCTTTCAGCTTTCCTATGCTGCTGTATTGAGTATTGTCTTATTCATGAGGCCAATCTATCACTGGTTTTCCATCAATAACAAATTACTGGATAAAGCCTGGCAACTGAATGCTGTTACATTATCAGCACAAATATTAACGCTGCCACTTTGCATGTATCATTTTCACCAGGCACCTAACTTATTTCTCATTACTAATTTTATAGCAGTGCCGTTAAGCAGTTTGATCCTGTTTGGGGAAATTTTACTCATAGCTGTGTCGTTTATTTCACCTGTTGCTTCATTTGTTGGTTATATCATCAGTTATCTATTAAAATGGATGAATGGCTTCATTACCTGGGTTGATCATTTTTCATTTGCTGTAACAGATGGCATTCAACATCATCCCTTGCAAACAATTTTATTATATGCATTCATTGCTGCTGTGGGAATATGGTTACTGCAAAAAAATGTAAAAGCATTGAAATGGAGTTTAGGGTTCCTGGTACTCTTCTTTATGCTGCAAAGTTTTTCATTGTATCAAACTAAGCGGCAGCAAAAACTCATCGTTTATAATCTATCACAACATACAGCCGTTGATCTGATGCTGGGCGATCATTATTTCTTTGCAGGCGATCCTGAATTATTACAGGATGGGTTTCTCCGCAACTTTCATCTCAAACCTTCAAGAATCTTGCATCAAACCTATCATTCCCCTGTTTTGCTTTCATCAGCAAAAAATAATTCTTATGTTATCAATGGAAAAAAGATCATGCACATCAACCAATCTTATTTTTATGATTCTCTTTCATCCAGGATAAAAGCCGACGTGGTGATTGTTTCAAAAAATCCCCGCTTGTTTATCAACGAGCTGCTCAAAACGGTCGATTGTAAGTTGCTGATCTTCGACAGCTCCAACCCGCAGTGGAAGATTAATCTCTGGAAAAAAGACTGCGAACGTTTGCATCTCAACTATTTCTGCACAAGTGAACAAGGTGCTTTTGTGATGAGTTTGCAGACCCCTACCTTTGCGGCTCCAAAGTAAACCGCAAAGTCGCTAAAAGACAAAGGCCATTTATTTTAGTGTTTTCAGTGCTTCTGTGGCTTTAAAAAAATAATTCAATTTTTTCATGAAGAAAATTCAAGCAGCTCTTATTTCAGTTTTTTATAAAGATGGTCTCGATTCATTGGTTCAGCTTTTACATGAGCAGGGAGTAATCATTTATTCAACAGGTGGCACCCAGCAGTTTATTGAAAAACTGGGGATTCCTGTTATCCCTGTTGAAAGTTTAACCAGCTACCCTTCTATTTTGGGTGGCCGTGTAAAAACATTGCATCCTTCTGTATTCGGAGGTATCCTCGGAAAAAGAGATGACGCACAACACCTGGAAGAGATGAAGCAATACAATATTCCTGAACTGGACCTGGTGATTGTTGACCTGTATCCATTTGAAGAAACCGTTGCTTCAACAACTGATGAAAAAGCGATTATTGAAAAAATTGATATTGGCGGACCTTCCATGATTCGTGCAGCAGGAAAAAATCATAGAGATGTGGTAGTACTTGCAGCAAAAAAAGAATATGCAGTGCTGGAAGAAATGCTGCGTAATCAAAATGGTGAAACAAATTATGAGCAACGTCGTGCATTCGCCGTCAAAGCATTTGATGTGTGTACCGCTTACGATACTGCTATCTCCAATTATTTTCATCAGTCGGCTGTTGAAACACCGTTCAACAAAGAAAAAAAGGTAATGCGTTATGGTGAGAACCCCCATCAGTCTGCAAGATTCTTTGGCAATCTTGGTGAATTGTTTACTCAATTGAATGGAAAAGAATTAAGCTATAATAATTTAGTTGATGTGGATGCTGCTATACAATTAATCGGAGAAGCCTCCCCAAGCTCTTCCAAAGGAGGGGATGTAAGTGAGCCCTCCGAAATTTGGTTTGCGATTATCAAACACACAAATGTTTGCGGTGCTGCTGTTAGATCATCAGTAAAAGAAAGCTGGGATGCAGCATTGGCAGGCGATCCAGAAAGTGCATTTGGCGGAGTATTGGTTTGCAATGGGGAAATTGACAAGACCACTGCTGAAGCCATTAATGAAATTTTCTTTGAAGTATTGATCGCTCCTTCTTTTGCAACTGATGCATTGGATGTATTGAAATCAAAAAAGAACAGAATCCTGTTGCAATTAAAAAATCAACCTGCAACAAAGGAACAATACAAATCATTATTGAACGGCGTATTGATGCAAGGAACCGATGAAGGCAATTATACAGAATGGAAAGAAGCAGGTGGAAGAGAAACCACTGCTGAAGAAAAAGAAGACCTGCATTTTGCCAACATTATCTGCAAGCATTTAAAATCGAATGCCATTGCATTGATCAAGCACAAACAACTGGTGGGCAAAGGATGCGGACAAACAAGCCGGATTGATTCCTTGCGACAGAGTGTTGAAAAAGCAAAGCAATTCAATTTTGATCTCACAGGTGCAGTGATGGCGAGTGATGCTTTTTTCCCGTTCAATGATTGCGTACAATTGGGGCATGCAGCAGGCATTACTGCTTTCATTCAGCCCGGTGGTTCTATCCGTGATAATGATTCAATTGAATATTGTAAACAACAAAATTTAGCAATGGTGATCACCGGTATGCGTCACTTCAAACATTAAGAACGCAATCCAGCTTCTTCAAAAGAGAAGAGACCCAACCGCATCGCTGACTTTTTTAAGATATAAGTAAATATGGAGTTGCCGAAATGTGATGCATGCAAAACAAAAGTTGAAGTGGAAGAAAAAAAAATTAATCATAATTAACAGTACCGCCTTCTCTCTTTCGGAGAGAAGGAAGGGAAGAGAGGCTTATGCCAAAAATCGACATCAATAAAGCTTTCAATTATTCTGCTGATACCATTAAAAGTTTAGCAGTGTTTAATCCTTTGACTATTCACAAAAAAGGAACAAGAGCGAAGGCTGTATTTGCATTAGCCATTGTTTGCGTTTTGTGGGGCACTACATGGATCGCATCAAAAGAAGGTGTACGGCATATGCCAGCCATTCAGTTGGCAGGTATCCGCCAGTTATTGGGTGGCACTTGTTATATGATCTTCTTTATCATTAAAGGATCCAGCTGGCCCAAAGCAAAAGATCTGTTACCACTATTGGTACTGGCTTTTTTAAATTTTGTAATGAGTAACGGACTCAGCACATGGGGCTTGAAATATATTTCTTCTGGTCTTGGTGCCATCATGGGTGCCATCTTTCCTTTATGGTTAGTGATCATTGGTTTATTTTCTTCAAAAGGAAAACTTCCTTCTAATGCAGTACTTGGGTTAATGATTGGCTTTGGGGGTGTATGTATTATTTTTTATGAGCACCTGGCAGATTTCTTTAATCCGGATTTCCGCTTTGGCATTTTTCTCTCTTTAATTGCTACATGGACATGGGCGTTTGGTTCGCTTTATACAAAAAAACATGCAGCACAATTCAATCCTTATTTTGGATTAGGTTTTCAAATGCTCATTGGCGGCGCTGCATTATTGGGAGCATCCGCTTTTGATAAAAGTTTTCTTCCGTTTACTGAAATTCCCACTGCATCGTGGCTTGCAATAGGCTACCTGGTTGTGTTTGGTTCTATCATTGCTTTTGTTTGTTATTTATACGCTTTGCAACGCTTACCTACTGAACAGGCCAGTATTTATGCTTACATCAATCCTATTGTTGCAGTTCTGTTGGGCGCTTTGATCTTTGATGAAAAATTGACGCTTACATTAACCATTGGCGGTTTGGTTACATTGCTGGGTGTTTTTCTTGTTAACAAAGCATTTAAACGCAGTCCTGAAGAACAAAGAGAAGTGAATTAATCCTGCTTATTTTTACGCTATGTCTGAAGAAAAAATCAGTTTGAATAAATATATCAGTGCAACAGGTTATTGTTCACGCAGAGAAGCCGACAGGCTTATTGAACAGGGACGTGTTGCCATCAATGGTAAAAAGGCAAAAGCAGCGGCAAGAGTATCAGCATCAGACAAAATTCATATTGATGACGAATTGTTGAAAGTAAAATCAACAGCAAAAGAGAATCAGTTCATCATTGCGTTCAACAAACCATTGAACATTACTTCCACAACAGATGAAAAAGACCGTACCAATATTATCCGTTATATCAATCATCCCAAACGCATTTTCCCCATTGGCCGCTTAGATAAAGATTCTGAAGGATTGATCTTTCTCACCAACAACGGTGATATTGTTAATAAAATTCTTCGTGCAGGTAATGAACATGAAAAAGAATATATCGTTACAGTTAACAAAAAACTACTGCCTGATTTTGCTGCAAAGATGAGTAAGGGGGTTCATATCATGGATACAACTACCCTTCCTTGTAAAGTGCGGACTTTAAGTGGTAAAACTTTTTCAATCATTCTAAAACAGGGATTGAACCGGCAAATCAGGAGAATGTGTGAAGCATTTGGCTATGATGTAGTGAGTTTGCGCCGTGTACGGATCATGCATATTCAACTGGGGAACATTGCTGTTGGTAAATGGCGTTATTTAAGTGACCCGGAGATGAAGGAACTGATGCAGATGCTGGAAGGTTCGAAGAATGAGCAATCCTGAATAATTATGTGGCATAAGGTAATATTCGATTTTATATATTTATATTAACATCAAATATCATAAAACTACTTTTCAATTACTACCAATGATAGATTTTAAAGAATTGCAAATCTCTCTTTCTGATTTATTGAGCAAACTGCCAAATTACAACTCAGCATATGCCGAAGAAGAACTATCCTACATTCTCACAAACTATAAAAAGATTCTAGATACTGTTCATAATATAAATGAGAATTTGAAAAGAAACACTAATTTATATTATAGCGAAATTTCAAGTTTAGAAAGTGAGATTCATAATTCAAAATGGGGTAAATCAACAAAATCTAAAAATGATTCTTTTAACTCTGCACGAAATGGACTTGAGAGCGATATCCAAGCTTTACTTAGTTTAATAGATAGGCAATAGTTATACATTAACTACTCCTACAAGTTCTTCATACATCTCCCGCCATCCTTTAAACATTTTATCAGTGCCCAGTATATGATTATGGTAAATGCTGATGAACGTTCCGTTTACATTTTTCACTTCTTGCACTAATTGTTTGGCTTCTTGCAATGCTTCTGCTGCTGATTGATGCAATTCATAAAACGAATTGGCGTCCATGTATGCAAATGGATGAATACGCAATGATGTTGCTTCTTCTTTATCTAAATCATACCACAAAAAAGAATTCGATGTAGATGCACGAAAGCCATTTACTGTTCCATAACCCATGCTGTAATCATCTGTAAACCCTGCAGCAATCAGCTCCCGGTAAGAATGCGGCAGATAAAACTGTATATAATGATGCCGGGTAGCAGTAACCAGTTTGTTGCTGATAAGTTGCAACCGGTTCTTTTCCTTCAACAATAATTCTTTGTTGGTATTACTTTGTGTTGAAGGATGTAATGCAATGATTCCATGCTTTGAAATCTCTCTTGTTAAATGAAGCATGGCTTTTTTCTTAGGAGAAATATTTTTGTCGTACTCGTTGTTCTCTGCTGCAACAAGAAAAAAATACATGGGCTGTAATGCATGCTGCTGATGCAGTTGCTGCAGCCAATCATAAGAGTCATAGGGATCTTTTTTATTTCCAAATAAAACATTCAACCGTTCCGGAATAGTTGAGGGCCGGTTGAATGATGATGCAATATTTCTCCAGAATCCTTTGTTCTTATAACTCCAGGCAATATCAATATCGTAAGTGGGGAGAAAGGTGAATGATGAATGATGAGTAGTGAGTGATGAATGATGAGTGATGAGTGATGAGAACCTTGATTGCAATCGTTTGCCCAATTCTATCATCCATATATCCACCAATGGTTGCTGCAGAAATCCTTCTTTCCATGCTAATGAATTCCAGTGAGCATAACGACCATATTCATCGGGTTCGTATTCCACATATTCTTCATAACGGGTAATAAGATAAAACACTGCAGAAAATACATCAAACCCAACATCATCATCTGTTTTAAAAAATGCTTTTGTATTTTCCCAATCGAAGCAGGAAACAGGCTGTTTGCGGATCACTATTTCTGTTAGCAAACCGGTTGAACGAATAAAGAAACAAGTACCAACCCGTTCATCAGCGTAGCAAAGTTTAACGACATTGCTTTGTTGAAACAGTTCTGCATTGTCAGTGATAGTTATTTCAAGTTGCCATCGTTCCTGCAACAGTTGAACGATGTATTGAAAACGGGATGTGTTATGCGGAGTATAAAGCAGCATGCTTATTTCTGTTTAAGCATAAGAATATATTCTTCTGCATCAAGATCAATTTGCTTTAAAATGGTTTTTATAAGAGGTCTTGATAAATCTTCGCCGGGATGATGTGGAATAGTTGTGTAACGGCCATCAGTATGCTTGTAAAATTTGTGACTCCCTTTCTGTCTTATCTCTGCAAATCCTAAACGAAAAAGAACTTTTTCCAGTTCTCTTGCAGAAACGATGGGAAGTTTGCTCATACAGCAACTGCAATTTGCTGAATACCTATAAAATGCGGAAGCTCTTTCTTTTCCTCATCCGACATTGATGAAAGACAAAGCTCCAGTACTTCCTGCAACCGAAGTTGAAGTTCATCAAGAGTTTTTGCCTGTGTATGCGCACCTGGAACCGCAGGTACGGTTCCAATAAAAAAACCTGTTTCATCATCTTTCTCAATATGTGCTGTAAACATCTGTTGCATGTTTCCGATTTTACTACAAGTTACAAAACATTTTTATCGTTTTTTTCACGCCAAAGTTCATTGAAGCTTTTTTCAGGGAAATGCATATCACCATGATGCTTGGTCCATTCTTTTACAAAACTATTGATCATCCAGTTCTTCATCTTACTGGTCCCCATGTTCATCAACTTACGGCTCATAGAAGCTTTCTTCCAAACTTTCCAAGCCATACGTTCACCAAAAGATGAATAACCCTGCTCTACTGCTTGGTGCCGGTTTTCTAATAACAGCTCATGCAGGTTAATACGCACAGGACAAACTTCTGTACAGTTACCACATAAGGAGGATGCATAACTCAAATGTTTGTATTCATCCAGGTCATTTAAATGTGGAGTGAGCACTTTACCAATGGGACCACTGTATGTTGTACCATAACTATGGCCGCCGATGTTTTTATAAACCGGGCATGCATTTAAACAGGCGCCGCAACGGATACAATATAAACTTTCTCTTGTTGCAGGATTTTTTAATACATTGGTTCGTCCATTGTCAAGAAGTATGACAAACATTTCTTCAGGTCCATCTGGTTCTCCGTGTTGTTTGGGACCTAGAACAATGCTGTTGTAAACTGTAACCTGTTGGCCCGTTCCATAGGTTGCAAGTAATGGCCAGAACAAGCCAAGATCATTAATACCCGGCAACATCTTTTCAATGCCAACAATAACGATATGTGTTTTAGGAAAAGCGCAGCTCAACCTTGCATTGCCTTCGTTTTCTGTTACAGCAACTCCTCCCACATCAGCCAGGATAAAATTGGCACCGGTAACCCCAACTTCGGCTTGTATATATTTTTCACGAAGAATTTTTCTGGCCACCAAGGTTAATTGCTCCGGTGTTGCTTTAGGATCGGTCCCTAATTTTTCTGCAAACAATTTTGCTACATCTTCCTTGCTCTTATGCATGGCTGGTGTAACAATATGATAAGGGGCTTCGCCATCCAATTGCTGAATATATTCGCCCAAGTCGGTTTCTATACTTTCAATATGATTCTTTTCTAAAAAATCATTGAGGTGAATTTCTTCAGTGACCATGCTCTTACTCTTCACCACTGTTTTGCAATTTCTTGCTTCACATATTTTCATTATTTCATCACATGCCTGTTGTGCAGTTTCGGCCCAGATCACTTTACCTCCACGACGGGTGAACTGCATTTCAAATTCCTCCAATTGCTGATCGAGTGTTTCCAGTGCACGCCACTTTACATTCTTGGCCCGTTCACGTGCAGTCAATAACTGTGTGAACTGCTGTTTACCTTCGGGAACTTTTGAATTGTATTTGCCAATATTAAAGTTAATGGTGCGCCTGTGATTCAGGTCAGCAGACTTGATAGCACTTTTGGCTAAAAATTTATCAGCGGATTGGCTCATGACACATCTTTGTTTTCAGATTCCATCTGAATAATTTGAAGCAGATGAATTTTTAAAGAAGGAAGGTGATTGATAACAATATCAAAAACTAATTCAATGTCAACTTCAAAATAATCATGTATTAATTTATCTCTTGTTCCGGCCATCGCCCTCCAATCAACTCCGGGATATCGCAACCTTATTTTTGCATCCAATCGTTTTGTTGCTTCACCAATTACTTCTATACTTCTTACAATAGCTTTTTGAAGAATAAGATCAGTTTCAATATCATTCATTGATTTATTTCTCATTGCAGCTTCAATGAAAACAACTTCATCGAGGATATGTCTGAGAAAATCAAGTTGAGAGAGGGACATACTCAATAGTTTCTAAAATTCGTGGTCCAATATATTTACTTAATCCCTTTTTTGTAACAAGCTCGGTTCTCCTTCCCATAATTCCTTCTAAGAAATAGGCAAGGTTGATATAGTTACTGTAATTTTTTTGCCCGCTTTCAAATTCTACCAGCATATCAACATCACTTGCTGCAGTAGCCTCATCTCTTACAAAAGACCCAAACAAGCCAATAGCCCTGACACCCAGATTTTTAATGTGGGTGCTGTTTTGTTGTAACAACTCTATAACTTCTTGTTTTCTTTGTACCTGCATGTTGTAAATTTAATGCTTATTTTTTCTTTACTTCGTAATACTGACTTGCTATCTGTGTAAGCACTTCATAAAAATCTTCTCCATACTTTCTAATGATCGCCTCTTTTAAAAACACATAGGCAGGAACTTTCAGTTTTTGTCCCAATGCACAACCCGGATTGCACATCGGATCTCTGGGTTCATAATTGACATATTCCTGGTTGGTATTTTTGCTTTTGCTGATTTTAATGGGATACAAATGACAGGAGATTGGTTTTTTCCATTTTGTTTTTCCTTCATTGTACACTTGTTCAAATGAACACTTCACAATTCCGTTTTCATCTACCAATCCATATACACACATGCCGTTGCTCATCGTTGTAGTTACCCAACCAAATTCCCTGTCGTACACATAATTTCCTTCCTGTTCAATGATCTGCAATGCTTCTTTGTTCAACAAATGCTTCACTTCACTAAAAGCCTCGTTCACTTCTTTTAATTCATCATTGGTTAAAGGAGCACCCGCATCACCATCAATACAGCAACCGCCCTTGCATTTATGCAAATCGCATACAAAATGTTCTTCCACCACTTCATCACTTACATAAATATGATCAATAACAATCATGCACGATTTTTTGCAAAGATAAGAGCAGCATAATTCCTTTACCAAACTATTAACAGCTGCTGTTTATGGAAAAGAAAAGATCACTTCATCCCAAATGCATAAACCAACCATCATGGCTAATTCACGTATGCTGACGCTGCAGCAAGCAAGCCTATTCATCTTTCGACTGCTGTTCTGGATCCCCGTTGTATTCTTCAGTCTTTTACTTGTTCGTAATACCATTCCCTATTATTCATTCAGCCACACTTTTTCCTTTATTGAAGAAAGGGCCATGCTTTTTGCAAAGCCAATTTATTACTGGAGTTTCTACCTGCATATTGGCGCCGGCATGTTCTGCATTTGCGCTGCGCTTTTTCAGTTCTCCACTTCCATTATTAAAAAGAGAAGAAAGATTCATGTATGGAGCGGAAAGATTTATGTATTTGTGGTGTTGATCATTGGCGCTCCTACCGGTTTGTACATGAGTTTTTTTGCCAAGGGAAGTTTTTGGGAAAGGGGTTTGTTTTTGTTCATGGCGCTATACTGGTTTTTTACAACCTGGTGGGGTTTAAAAACCATTAAAGAAAAAAACGTAGTGGCACATAAGATATGGATGATCCGATCCTACTCCATGGCCATGACTGCTGTTACCTTTCGTATTTATCATTTGGTTTTTTTTGTTCTTGACTGGGGCCATCTTGAAAACTATGAAATATCTCTCTGGATCAGCGTGCTGGGCAATATGCTGGTTGCTGAATATTTTATCTACAAACAAAGCAAACGTTATCTCAACTCTTTCACAGTTTAATTTTTCACCATTTAAATCTTACACAAAATGAAGCTCTATCTCATGGCAGGCGGCTTGCTGTTAACAGCCGCATCGGTTTACGGAGTAACCGATTATGTACAAACCAAAAACAAGAAAGCATTTAAGGAGCTGTATAAAGAAGCTCCGGTTCTTCCAGCAAAAGAAGTCAGCATCAAAAACATTAAAGAAGAAGACTATTCCCGTGGCAAAATAGAACGAATGCCTGCACCAGAAAAAGAAGTGGTCGTTGCTCCCCAACCTGCGAAAACAAAAACCCTGAAGAAGAAAAAAACATCCACCTATGCTCTGCAAAATTGAAAGAAGAATTAAAACCTGTTGCAGTTGAAACAAAAACTGAAACAGTAAAACCTGAAGCAGGTTTTGCTAAAGCACCAACAGAAAAGAAATCAATTAAGAAAAGAATTACGCTGAAAAAGTTTTCCAGAGCTGTGCCAAGAGAGGAAGTGAGGATTGAGGAAAAGAAGCAGTAATAATTTATTGCCGGGGAGATATGGGTTAATCAACATTCTTCGTGTTGATGTCTTTCCGGCAATTCATTTTCAGCTCCTCCACTTCAATGTTTGAATCAGGTGCTGCATGTCTTTGTATAAAAACTGTTCAACAGGTTTTATGGAATCGTAGTTGGGAGTTGCATCAAAATACAAGGCTCCTCTTAAAAAATGTCTGCTACTGTCAGTTACAAAAAACTGTTTGCCTGTTGCAGCGTTACCGCCCACATCAAATACAAAGCCTTCCACGCCGGGACCACCTTCTACCGGAATCTCATCAATAGATGTTGCTTTAAGGCTGTGTTTGCTGGTCATCTTAAATGCATCTTCCACCAGTTTACTAAAGATATTTTTACCACCGATGGTTTTGTAGCTGATGTACATTCGTCCGCCCATGGTGGGGAAATCAAGATTTAACCAATACGGGTTTTCGGGTTGATTGTCAAAGAAGGTGCTGTCTTTTATTACTGCACCGTAAGCAGGATATTCAAATGTGTAAGGATAACCCGGCTCATCAAAGAGTATATATTTTTTTTCAGGAAAATCAATTTGAAAATATCCTTTCGGGCGTGGTCTAGGATCTGAATTGCAGGAAGCAAAAAAACTAATTAGGCTGAGAATGTAAAAAGTACGAAGTACAATGTACGAGGTACGCACTTGCATTTGTTTCATCTTAATCATGCATGGGTTTAATGGTCACCTTTACTTTTTCAATACGGTTGCGGCTTACTTCCTGTACGGTAAACAAAAAATCACCCGTTTCAATTATATCGCCAACTCTGGGTAAACGTTCGGCCAGTTCCAATACCAACCCTGCCAGCGATTCGCTTTCACCTCTTACCGATTCAAACGTATCGGAAGGAAGATTCATTGTGCGGCATACATCATTGATCATGGTCTTGCCTTCAAAGATGTAATTACGATCATCAATTTTTTTGTTGATGATTTCTTCATCATCAAACTCATCTTTGATTTCCCCAATAATTTCTTCTACAATATCTTCCATGGTTACAATACCGCTTGTTCCGCCAAACTCATCTACCACTACGGCAAAATGAATGCGTTTTTGCTGAAATTCTTTCAGCAGATCATCAATGAGTTTATGCTCCGGTACAAATAACGGCGAACGCATCAATTGGTGCCAGTGAAAATCATCTGCATCATTGATATGCTGGAGCAGATCTTTTGTTTGCAAAATACCAACTACTTCATCAAGGTTGTTTTTATAAACAGGCAGGCGGCTGTAATGCAATTCCTGTACACGGTTGATCACATCAATAAATGATGAGTTGAATGAAATACCACTCACATCCAATCTTGAACGCATGATTTGTTTTACAGTAATATTGCTGAAGTTCTGAATACCTTTTAAGATTTGTTTCTCTTCATCTGTGGCTTCTTCTTCGCTCATCAAATCAATTGCATAATCCAATTCATCCGATTTAAGTGCAGATGTTTGATACTTTGCTAAGCGCTTTTCAATACTATCAGTATAACCTGCCAGCCAGCTGCCGGTTGATTTAAATACCGGGTAAATAATTGAATCAACCCACCAACTGGCGAAGTAAGCAAAGAATACATTGTTCTGTGATGCCCATACTTTAGGCAGCGTTTCGCAAAACAAAATAATCAATGAAGAAATGGCTGCGGCCTTTAAAATAAATTCAACCCAGAATAAGTTGTGGCGAAGATTTAATGCTTCGTCAATTAAAAAGTTGGTGAGAAAAATAATCCCAAGATTAAATATCACATTCGCACAAAGCAAACTGGCTAATAATACTTTGGGTTCTTCCAGAAGGTTTACAATTCGTTTGGCTGAAGCTTCCGGCCTTGTTTTGATCATGTTAAGATCTTTGTACCGCAGCGAAAAAAAAGCAACCTCTGCTCCACTTACTATAAAAGAAAAAAACAGGAGAATTAAAAAAAGAATCACCATTAGGGTTAAACCCTGGCTGTTAATGGCCAGCAAAAAGGGTTGTAGTGAAAGTAAAAATGAACTGCTGATCGGGTGATAATCCAAAACATCAAGATTAAATGAACAATTGCCTGCTAACGGAACAAAAATAGGCATAGCAGGGCGATTTCCTAAAAAGGTAATTCTTCGCTTGGTTCACCAATTGGTGGAAGATCATCACCATGATAACCACTTATAGGTTCTGTTCCTTCAGGCTTTACTATACTATCGGCTCTTTTATCAAGCATTATCAGGTTGTCGCCCACTACTTCTGTAGCATATTTTTTCACCCCTTCCTTATCTTCCCAACTTCTGGTTTTGAGGCGTCCTTCAATATAAACCAGGCTTCCTTTATGAAGATATTTCTGAGCAAGTTCTGCCAACCCACGCCACAATACAACTGTATGCCATTCGGTTTGGCTTACTAATTTTCCTGTCCTGTCTTTAAAGGTTTCTGTTGTTGCAAGTGGAAATTTAGCAACAGCTATATTGCCTTCCAGTACCTGTACATCAGGATCCTTTCCAAGGTTTCCTATCAACATTACACGGTTAACTCCTCTCATACGAATAATTTTATTTCAAAATGAATGGATGAGGTTCTAACGTTGGTTTCTCTCTACTTCTAAGTTACGTTTTTTGCTTAATTGTAGCATAATTCATGTTAAATAATTCCAGAACTTTTGCTTTCAGAAAATCGTTCAAAATTTTCGAGAATGCTAACTGCTCAAGTTCTTTGGCAGATTTCCAGTTATAGTTACCTGTCTTTTTGTTTACCCCATTCACACTGATCAAAATTGCATTTGCATAAATTGTTTGATGGCTTAACTGTTGTTTTACAGCCTTGGTAACTGTTATAACTTTATAAGATTGGTTGATCTTGTTATCCGTTAACCATTGAACCACATCCTTCCTGGCAGATTGTTTCCAACTTTTCTCAGTTTCATATTCTGCGTTTGGAAATTCATACAAATTGGCCCACACATCTTTTCCAGTTCTTTTTTGTACTGCAAATTTTCCACTTTGTTCAAGAATATAAAACAGGAACCACCTGTTTCTTTGTTTAACCTTTTTTTCTTTAAAAGGCAAATCTGCAACTGTGTTTGTTTGAAATGCCCAACATTTTTTTTGCATTACGCAGTTCTTGCAATCAGGAATATCAGGCTTGCAAACTGTTGCACCAAAATCCATAATGGCCTGGTTATAAGCCCCCGGTTCCTTTATATCTAAACAAAGCTGCGCCAGAAGCTGAAAAATCTTTTTCCCAGTTGTTGAATCAACAGCAGTATCTATTCCAAAAAACCTGCTTAGTACCCGAAACACATTACCATCAACTACGGCAAAAGGTAATCCAAACCCAAAAGAAGAAATTGCTGCTGCAGTATAGGGGCCCACTCCTTTTAATTCAAGGATCGATTCATATGTGTTGGGGAATTCACCTTTCAATTCAAATGCAATTTTCTGTGCAGTTAAATGCAGATTCTTGCAACGGTTATAATAACCCAGACCTTCCCATAGTTTATAAACTTGTTCTAAAGGTGCTTTTGCCAGTTTTTGAATGGTTGAATATTTTTTAAGAAACTTTTCGTAATACTTCATTCCCTGCTCAGCCCGGGTTTGTTGCAGAATAATTTCACTTAACCAGATACGGTAAACGTCTTTTTCTTCTTTCCATGGAAGTTGACGATTGTTCTTTGTTTGATGCCAGTTTAGGAGCTGTTGTTGAAAGTATTTTTTAGTGCTCATGTAA
This sequence comes from Lacibacter sp., assembly GCA_046593655.1. GTDB lineage: Bacteria > Bacteroidota > Bacteroidia > Chitinophagales > Chitinophagaceae > Lacibacter. Next base: position 36,305 of record JBKJNM010000079.1, read on the forward strand.
GAAAGCAAAAAAACAGGATTTAGGTTAGGATGCCAATTAAAAGATGAAATTGGGGCGATAAGATTGCTTTTTCCTCATTATCAACAAGTTATTTGATAATTTTTGCTGATATTCTTTACTTTTCAAAAATATTTCATGAACTTAGTTCTACATTCTTTAGAACCCATAAAATTTACCAGCATGAGAAAAGCAGATTTGGTTAATCAGATTTCAGAAAAAACGGGAATACCCAAAGTTGATGTGCTTGTTACGCTTGAAACAATGTTTAAAGAAGTAAAGGACTCATTAACAGCCGGACAGAATATTTATATTCGTGGTTTTGGTAGTTTTATCACCAAAAAAAGGGCAGCCAAAATTGGCCGTAATATCAAACGCAACACGGCTGTTCATATTCCTGAACATTATATTCCTGCATTTAAACCGGCAAAAGAGTTTTTACAGGAAGTAAAAACCCAATACAAAGGAAGCTAAACTTAACACTTCTAAAGGATTAATGAATTCCATCCTGTAGCTTTGCATTTCAATTTTTTTGAAAAGTGAACAGGCAACAAATTATTTTCGTAACTGCTGCAATTTCAGCAGTTTTTATTTTGTTTTTATTCGGCCGGACAATTCCTCCAAAAAAGGACGATCATTTGGATCATAATAAAACATCTGCAACAACTACCCCTCCTTCTGAAGCAGGTTTGGATTTCCCCACTATGCTAGGTTTAGCCAAGAAAAGACTTAATTCTTCACAATTGGCCAAAATAACTGAATGGGAAAATTCAATCGTAAGGGGTGATGTAAAAAATCAGCAAATTCAGTTATATCGAAAGCTTTCTGCCTTTTGGATGGATAGTGTCGGAGCTTTTGTACCCTATGCAAAATATATTGCAGAGGCTGCTAAGTTGGAAAATTCGGAGAAAAACCTCACCTTTGCTGCCCATTTGTTTTTAGGTGAACTGCAAACCGTAGAGGAACAACCCTTAAAAGTTTGGATGGCCCTAGAAGCAAAAGAGTTATTTGAAAAGGCATTGGAGCTAAATCCTAATAACGATTCTACAAAAATCGGCTTGGGCAGTACCTATTTTTTTGGTGCGGCCGGTAACCAACCTCCTATGAAAGGGATTGGTTTAATAAGGGAAGTAGCAGAGAAAGATCCTGACAATGCATTTGCACAATACATGCTTGGTGTTGGTTCTTTTATCAGCGCTCAATGGCCAAAAGCGATTGAACGCTTCGAAAAAGTTCTTCAATTGCAACCTGAAAACCTGGAAGCAATGTTGAGATTGGCCGATGCTTACGAACAAAGCGGTAATAAACCAAATGCCAAAAAATGGTATTTGCAGTTTGTGCAAACAGTAAAAGCATTGGAAGCACAAAAGAAGTTTCGGAGTAGTCCGGAGATGATGAAGCAAATAGAAGAACACATTAAATTGTTATAACATTATTTTTAACGAACGTAAAACGTATTAAACATGCCTTGCGGAAAAAAAAGGAAGCGTCATAAAATTGCAACGCACAAGCGTAAGAAACGCCTTAGAAAGAACCGTCATAAGAAGAAGAACAAATAATCTTCTCTATTGAACGGAGTTCTGTTTAAGCAGGGCTCTGCTTCTTTGCAGCCGATGCAGAAATTTGTCTGCTTGCTTGTATACTCATGCTGTAATCGGCTTATTCCTTCCTGATCAGGTGAAGTAAGATAAGAATGGTTCAATTTTAAAGACATTACGAGTGAACAAGGAACTGATCATTAATGCTGCCCCAACCGGGGTGGAGATTGCGTTATTAGAAGATAAGAAATTGGTAGAGCTGCATCAGGAAAGTCTTGATACAAGCTTTACTGTTGGTGACTTATATCTGGGCAAAGTAAAAAAACTGGTTCCGGGTATGAATGCTGCATTTGTGGATGTAGGGTTTGAAAAAGATGGATTTCTCCATTATACAGACCTTAGTCCTTATGTACGTTCTATTTTGAAATTTACCGCACAATCTGTAACTGATAAAAGCGAAGGCATCCCCGATTTCGGTAAATTTCAAACTGAAACTGAAATTATCAAAACAGGTAAAATCAGTGAAGTTCTTAATGGCAAACCTAATATCCTGGTTCAGATACTGAAAGAACCTATTGCTGCCAAAGGTCCACGCCTGAGTTGTGAAATTTCATTGCCCGGTCGTTTTGTTGTTTTAACTCCATTCAATGATATTGTTGCTGTATCACGCAAAATTCACTCAAGTGATGAAAGAAAGCGTTTGCAAAAAATAGTTGAAGCCATCAAATCAAAAAACTTTGGTGTAATTGTTCGTACTGCAGCTGAAGGAAAAAATACAGCTGAACTCCACGAGGATCTCAACAACCTCATCAATATGTGGAAACAGATACAGCAAAATCTTAAAAGTGCTGTTCCTCCATCCAAGATACTTGGCGAAACAGATAAAACAACGAGCATACTCCGTGATTTGCTCAATGCTGATTTCAACCGTATTGTAGTGAATGATAAGAATATTTATAATGATGCACGCACTTATATTCAAAAAGTAGCTCCCGACAAAACAGATATTGTTACATTTTATCAAAACGGTTCACCTATTTTCGACAGTTTTGGCGTTACCAAACAGGTAAAAGGATCGTTTGGTAAAACGGTAAACCTTGCCAGCGGTGCTTATCTCATCATTGAACATACAGAAGCACTTCATGTAATTGATGTAAATAGCGGCTATAAAAGTGTGAGCACCAATCAGGAAGAAAATGCTTTACAAACCAACCTGGAAGCTGCTGAAGAAATTGCACGTCAGCTTCGCTTAAGAGATATCGGTGGAATTATTGTAGTTGACTTTATTGACATGAAGTTGCCTGATAATAAACGCCGGCTTGCTGAAGCAGTTGAAGAATACATGCGGGCCGACCGGGCAAAGCATGCTATCCTGCCCATTTCAAAATTCGGCCTGATGCAAATTACCCGCCAGCGGATGAAGCCGGAAGTAAACATCAATACCCAGGAAGTATGCCCGAGCTGTAATGGTACAGGCAAAGTTTCATCAACATTAATACTGGAAGATGAAATTGAAAAAAATATCAGTTACCTGGTGATGCAGAAACATAAAAAATTCTCCATTTCTGTGCATCCAATCATGGAAGCCTATTTACGAAAAGGATTCCCTTCCAGGCGAATGAGGTGGAGTTGGAAATACAAGCAGAAAATAAAAGTGAAAGCAAATACATCTTATCATCTTACAGAATATCGCTTCTTCGATGGTCATGAAGAAGAGATCAGATTGTGAGTTCAATAAGCAGCAATCATACTTATTTCAACATTTACATTTTTAGGTAAGCCTTTAACAGCAACAGTTTCACGTGCAGGAAATGCCCCTTCAAAATATTTGCCATAAACTTCATTCACTTCGCTGAACAGATTCATATCACTCAGAAAGATGGTTGTCTTTACTACATGATTAAAATTCATGTCAGCTTCCTGTAATATGGCCTTGAGGTTATGCATCACCTGGTGTGTTTCAGCTTGAATGTCTTCATTATTCAAATCGCTTGTACCGGGCTTAATACAAACCTGTCCCGAAATAAATAAAAAATTTCCTGCGGCTACTGCCTGGTTGTATGGGCCGATGGGATCCGGCGCCTGATTCGTTTGAATGATTTTCTTTTCCATCATACTACAAACTTAGTTTTTTACAGGTAAGAAAAAAATACAGTTTGGCTTTTGTTCCCTGTAATTTTGCGGGGCATGAAAATTCTCATCATCAGTATCAATCCTGTTACACTGCTTTTTGGTAAAGTGATCCCTTTTCCAGGATCAGAATGCATCATTGAATCTTCATTACCAGCAGTTGGATTGAAAGATTTTGATTTGCTGATTGATCTGGAATTTGAAGAAAATCCTGAACGGATTGATGAATACAAAAAATTAAACTTCCCTGTATTGATTGGCTCTGTTATTCAAACATTAAACGATTTAAATACTAACCTGTCTCCGATAGCCAGGTTCAATCATTGGCCCGTCCTTATCAATAGAAATTGTATAGAAGTTGCCATGGTAAAAGAAAATGAAGTGGTATTTCATAAGTTGTTTAATCAATTGACGATCCCTTTTTATGCAACTGCTGATGTACCCGGTTTTGTAAGCGCAAGAACTGTGAGCATGATCATTAACGAAGCGTTTTTGGCAAGAGAGGAACAGGTTTCATCAGCCGACGAAATTGATCTTGCTATGAAACTCGGGACCAGTTATCCCTTAGGGCCTTTTGAATGGTATAACCATACAGGCCCGGACCGAATCCTTCGGCTCTTACAAAAGCTATCTCATACCGATCAACGATACCATCCTGCATTGTCTTTAATTGAATACAAAGCCACTCATTGATATGTCCCTTCTTCTATGCATTGATACGTCAACCACACATGCTTCGGTTGCTTTAGCAAAAGAGGGCGAATTACTTTGCATCAAAATCAATCAAAATCAAAAAGAACACGCTTCCTTTCTTCAACCCGCCATTCAGGAAATGATGGTAGAAATGAAGCTTTCGCTTTTAGATCTGCAAGCTATTGCGGTTACTTCAGGCCCCGGTTCCTATACTGGTTTAAGGGTTGGTTTTGCATCGGCAAAAGGATTGTGTTATGCTTTGCAAATTCCTTTGATTACAATTTCAACTACACTTGTTATGAGTGCAGCCGCAGTAAAATATATTCCACAGGAATCCATATTTCTGCTCCCAATTGTACTTTGCCCCATGATTGATGCAAGAAGATTGGAAGTGTTTACTGCACTTTACTCACCTGATCTCACAGAACTTGCTGGAAATTCTGCTGTAATATTAAATCCTGATTCATTTGCAAATTTACTTCAGTTAAACACTGTTTACTTTTTTGGGAATGGTGCCGATAAATGGAAAAACATCTGCCGACACCAAAATGCATTTTTTGCTGAAGTAGTATGGAATGCCAACGATATGCTGAAGCTTGTATACAGTCAATTTCAACAGCTTGCATTTACACCCCTGGCTCATGCTATTCCCGATTACGGAAAAGATTTTAATTCGACTGTTAAGTAAAGAATGTCTTTTATAACCATTTAATGCATTTTTTTTTAATAACTTTAGTTTGATCAGAGTCAACCCAAAAATCATCCCAACCATAAAAAACTCTGGAAATGACTACTACTCTAAGGAAAAAAGAAAATAGCGTTGCTGCTATTCAACTCGATTATCATGCTGTAAAGAAAGTTGCTCTTATTTTAAGATCAATCAATCACAAACTTCGACAACAAATTGTTCAATTGATCAATGAAAATGGTCAAATGACGGTTACTGAAATTTATGTGAAATTGCGTCTTGAACAATCTGTGGCCTCGCAGCACCTTGCCATCTTGCGAAGAAGTAATATCGTTATCACTTCAAGGGAAGGCAAATTTATTTGGTACACTGTCAATCACCAGCGTTTAGTTGAGATTGATAAATTTGTGACCGACCTGTTAAACTAAGAAAACACCCCATTTGCTGAGCTCATTTTTAGCTGTAAAACTTACCTTTGCAAAAAGGAATGAGCGTATATGTTTATACAACAGCTTTACACAAACTGCCTCAGCGAAGCAGCTTATTACATTGAAAGTAATGGCGAATGTGCCATTATTGATCCCCTCCGTGACATAGAAGAATACCTGAACCTGGCGAAGGAAAGAAACGCAAAGATCAAATATGTATTTGAAACCCATTTTCATGCCGATTTTGTAAGTGGTCATCTCGACCTTGCTAAAGAATCAAACGCACCTATTGTTTACGGACCTGAAACAGAGACTGCATTTCCTGTTTATGTTGCAAAAGATGGGGAGCAGTTTAAAATTGGCAATCTTACAATTGAAGTTTTGCATACACCAGGTCACACACTTGAAAGTTCCTGCTATTTACTAAAAGATGAACAACGAAAAGATTATTGCATTTTTACAGGCGATACATTGTTTGTAGGTGATGTTGGAAGACCTGACCTGGCACAGGGTGGTGATATTACAATGGATGACCTGGCAGGTATGATGTTTGATTCATTGCAAAACAAAATTTTACCCCTGGCAGATCATGTAATTGTATATCCTGCTCATGGTCCGGGCAGCTCCTGTGGCAAAAACTTAGGTTCTGAAACATTCAGCACAATCGGTGAACAAAAAAGAACCAATTATGCTTTGCAACAAACTTCAAAAGAAACATTTATCAACGCTGTATCTGATGGACTGGAAGCGCCTCCAAAATATTTTCCCATCAATGCAAAAATTAATAAAGAAGGGTATGCCGCATTGAAAGGAATAGTGAAAAGTGGTTTGAGGGCATTAAATATTACTGAATTTAAGAACGCACTCAGTCAACCTAAAACATGTATTCTGGATACAAGAGAGGCGAATGAATTTACGAAAGGTTTTATCCCGGGTTCAATCAGTATTGGTTTAGAAGGGAGATTTGCTGAATGGGCAGGAGCAATTTTACCTTTTGATGAAACCATCCTGTTAGTTTGCAATGCCGGAAAAGAAGAGGAAACCATAATTCGATTGGCAAGAGTTGGTTTTGACAAAGTAAAAGGCTTTCTCGATGGCGGATTTGACGCATGGAAGCACGCCGGCGAAACAGTAGACCTGATTATTGATATTGAAGCCGATGAGCTGGCCATGGATATTCCGCATGATAATAACTTACTAGTGATAGATGTAAGAAAAGAAACTGAGTTTGCCGACGGGCATGTAAAAAATGCAGTCAATCTTCCATTAAGCGAAATGAATGATCTGGGGACGATGGCCGATATTGATGAGAGGGGAAATCTCTATGTTCATTGTGCAGGAGGATACAGAAGTGTGATTGCCTCTTCTTTGTTGAAACGGCAAGGCTTTCATAATCTCCGCAATGTTGTGGGAGGGTGGGCAAAAATAAAAGAACAAAAAATTGATATTGTAAAAGAAACCAGTGTACTGAATTAATGATAAGCCCCGATCATGGGTCTTTTTTATATGGTTACAATTCCGTTTTTAATAGCATACATCACAAGCCCCACCCTTGTTTTCATGTGCAACTTTTCAAACAAAGCATCCCGATAGCCATCAATTGTTCTTGGGCTCAGGAACATTTTCTCAGCAATTTCTTTATAGGTCATTTCTGTACAGGCCAGTTTCAGAAAGTCGAGTTCACGATCGTTGAGTTCAATTAAATTTTTTACATCACTGTGTGCATCATCCATTTTATTGATGGAGTGAATTAACCGACCCGTCACCAGCTCAGAATAATAATACCCCTTTTGATGAACAGAATCCAATGCTTTTTTTAATTCCGGTGGTTCACTGTCTTTAAGTATATATCCTTTGGCTCCTGCTTTAAACATGCGGATGATGGCATTTTCATTATCATACATGGAAAGGGCAATTACATTCACTAACGGGTGATGTTGCTTTAACCATTGGGCAGTTGCATAACCATCCATCTGTGGCATATTGATATCCATCAGTACCAATGAAGGTTCGCCATTTTTTTTGATCTGGTCAATAAAGTGGTTACCATTATCCGCTTCAAATAATACTTCATAATCACCAAAGCTGTCTACAACTCCGGCCAGGCCTTTGCGAAGCAGCACATGATCATCGGCAAGGGCCACTTTAATTTTTTGTTGTTCCTTCATATGGAGTTTCATTATTGGGTAATTGAAGATATACTTCTGTTCCGGTGCCGGGAATACTTTCGATAGAAAACTTAGCACCAATCAGTGTAGCCCTGTTGTTCATGTTCCGCAAACCAAGTCCGAATGTATTATTACTGTCATCATTGAGTGGGGTAAGATCAAACCCTTTTCCGTTATCCTTAACGATGATGGTTACAGCTTCATTCGAAAAATCAATAGCTGCTGAAATCTTTTTTGCTTCCGCATGTTTCATGATGTTGTGAATGGTTTCCTGAACAATGCGAAAAAGGATGAGCTCTTTTTGTTTGTCGAATTTGATGATCGTTCCTTCAATGTTCAATTCAGTTGCAATGGTTCCTGTTTTTTGCAAGAGCTCCAGTTCATATTCAACCGAGCGAACAAAACCCATTTCTTCTACATAATCTGTATTGAGGCTACGACTCAAATCCCGGAGATCCTGGATGGCTTTGCCTATTAGCCGCTGCGATGTTTTTATTTTCTCTGATGCTGCCTCTTCTGCTACCGTTGTTGTAGCAAGATTGAGTTTGGCCAATGTTAATACCTGCCCAACGTTATCATGAATTTCCTGGGAAATGTTTTTAAGGGTTTGCTCCTGGATTTCGAGTTGGGATTGAAGAAGGGTTTTTTGAAATGTGTTTTTCATTTCTTCTTTTTCGGTAAGCATTTTATTTTGTCTTATACGGTACACAATGATCAATAAAAGAATAAAGACCCCAAGTAATAAGAAAACAAATGTTCCGGTAATGATCATTTGTTTAATCCCACTCAGGCTTAAGTCTCTATTGATGGCTTCTTCCATATTAATCCAATTGAAATACAGATATACAATACGAGATTAAGATAGTTATTTATTTGTCTGAAAAAAACAGCAGCCCTGTCTCCCTTTTTAAAAAGAAGATTGGCAAACAGGTTATAACTGAATTCGCCAAGGTTGAATAAAAACAAACCTGCTACGATCCAGAACATAGGGAGACGAATAATACTCACCTCAGTTGGTCTTTCGAACAATTCCCAAAAGAAGAAACAACTGAACAAAACCATCAAACCACTACCTACCTGCAAAAGACCTCCGTTAAATACAGTTATTCCTTTCCCAAAGATTAAATAATAAAAAGCATAAACAACAAATGCTGACAGTAAAACAAGTACGATTTGCTTAAACAACTTTTTCTTTAATACTGCCCATATCAAAAGTCCGTAGAAACAATACTCAATTGGTATGGTTATATTATATAGCCAGGCATTTGCTGTATGTTTTACTGAAGCCAGGTATTTACCATATAACTCTACAACTACAATTAACAATAAATAAGGAACAAACCAGCGTAATGGAGAATCTTTAATCTTTCTCCAGCAAATTACGCTGGTTAGTAATGCAATGATTTCAATATAGTGGTGAATACCTAAGTTCAAAACAATCTATTCATAATTTAGTATATATTTCTTCAATAGCAATCAGCTGGGCAGAGCGAGCCGTGGTTAAAAATATCAGTGAATGATACCCCCATCTTTTCTCTTAAGAAGGCATTATATATATCAATATTGGCAAATGAATTTTCGTCTTTTACAGGCACCAACAACAAAGTAAATTGATTTTTATATATATTACCAACGCAGGATATTACTTTACCGTAGCTACCAAAATTTAACTTAACCCCTCCAAAAGTAGTTCCTTGAGTTAAAACTGATACTATTTGATCAATCTGTGCTCTACACACAAAAAGCCGTGTAGAATATATGCCTGACGGATATTGCTCTTTGTATCGAACTACATTACTTAATATTTCGTACTCATCATTTCCCAGTATTTCGTTTGGTCCTATTATTGAAGGTGAGGCAATATTGGGGCGTGTTGAAAGATGAACAATGTTATCAACTTTTAATATAGGCGAAGTTTGATGATGATTTATAAGGCTTTTAAAATCAGGTTTACTAGTTACATCAGCAGACACGATGTTCACTAAAATTTGATTTTTCTCTGACTGTTGATTTGGATCCAACACTTTTCCTTGAGAGAGAAAATAAATCCATACACCTTTGGTATAAGGGTTTTTCGTTAAAAAATCCTGCAAAAAAAGAAAATAGTTTTTGGGCAAATAAATCCATTGAGTATGTTTCTTGTCTGCCCCACCCTTAACAAAAATGTTTTTATAATGGTCTTTGTATTTGACTAACTCACCCTGGCTAATAGTTCCTGAACAAGCGCATTGACTTGAAGCTTCAAGGAAAAGAAGACATAACAGAGCAGCCATAAAAATCTTGGTCTTTTTAATGCTATTCATGATAATTGATTTTGGTTAGTGAATAATACATTCAATATAGAACTCAAATCTCATTCTTGCAAGCCTTTCATTCAAGCGTTCAATAACTTAATCTTTCAGGTGTTTTCACCTATGCATTTATAGTTAAGATACTCTTGCCTGGTTTTACTCATTTTAGAATATTTGAGTCATTAAAATATTTTACAATGAAATTAATTTTTACTACACTAAGTTTGATGCTGCTTTTAAGTCTGTCAGGCTGTAAAACAAAAGGTTGTATGGATATTGATGCAACAAATTTCGACCTGGATGCTTCTAAGGATTGTATGTGCTGCCAGTATGAAAAAGTTGTTTTCTATTCAAGGAGTGCCGGATACTATGTAAGTGGAGTACCTTATTCATTAGCTACCTATCCGGTAAAATTATTTATTGGTACACAGGAGGTGGGCGTTATTTCTGCTTTTTATCCTAACGGGCCGGGGAATCCCAACTTACCGGGAATGGTTGTATATGCTCCTCTACCCAATGAAAAGAAAGTGGAATGGTATGCAAAAGTAACAGCAACGAATGGCAACTTCATCATCCTGGGCTCAGGAACATTATATGCATCAAAGACTACACGTTATGTTCCTATTTTTTAGTTTTTAACTGTTCCTTTTTTAAGATGTATATGTGCTGCGATAAATATTTTTGAACCGGTTACTATAATAAATTAATTAGAGGTGGGAGCTTTTGAAAAGAAATCGCCTTTAATTTCTTTGCTTTTCTAAACGAAAATCTACAACACAATATTTTCCACTAACAAACTCTTATTCGGATAATCAGTATTGTAATGCAGTCCCCTGCTTTCTTTACGAAACCCTGCACCCTTTGTAATTAAGTAACCAACGGTGATCATGTTCCTCAACTCCATGACCTGTGGTGATATGATGGTGCTGCGGTACAGATCTTCTGTTTCTTCCCATAACAGATCCAGTCTTCTTGCAGCTCTTTGTAAACGGATATCATTGCGTACTATACCTACATAATCACTCATAACCTGTTGCAATTCTTTCAGGCTTTGGGTAATGAGGATCATTTCTTTTGGATAGCTGGTGCCCCTGGTATTCCAGGCAGGAAGTGCTGGCGGCACCGCATCGGCTAATTTTATTTTTTCAGTTGCATCCATATAACTCCGGTGTGCAAACACCATTGCTTCCAATAGTGAATTACTTGCAAGGCGGTTGGCTCCATGCAAACCAGTACTGGCACACTCACCTGTTGCATATAAATTTTTAATGGACGTTCTTCCCCATTCATCTGTTTTAATACCTCCGCAACTGTAATGGGCTGCGGGTGCAACCGGGATCATGTGTTGTGCAACATCAATACCAAGGCTCTTACATTTTTCATAAATATTAGGAAAGTGATGAATAAATTTCTCCAGATCCATCTGCCGGCAATCGAGCCATACATGTTCCGTACCATTGATCTTCATTTCACTGTCAATTGCTCTTGCTACAATATCACGGGGTGCAAGATCTTTACGTTCATCATGCCGTTCCATAAACGCTTCACCATTATGATTTCGAAGAATAGCACCATCGCCACGGACCGCTTCTGTTATTAAAAATGCTTGTCCTTTTTGACCCGCCTGGTATAAGGCAGTTGGATGAAACTGAATGAACTCCATATTTTCAATTCGTCCTTTGGCCCTGTAAACCATGGCTACACCATCGCCGCTTGCAATGGATGGATTGGTAGTAGTACGGTATACCTGGCCGTTACCGCCTGTTGCCAGCATAGTGATATTTGTTTGAAGAATTTCAATCTGGTTGGTTTGCAGGTTCAATGCATACACTCCATAACTCTGTACATCAGGTGTTGACTTTGTAATTAAAAATCCTAAATGATGTTGTGTAATGATATCAACAATAAAATAATGATTCACCAATTGAATATTTTTACTCCGCCGGATTGTTTCCAGCAACGCCCTTTCCATTTCGGCACCAGTTACATCTTTATGATGCATGATACGGTTTTCGCTGTGACCACCTTCTTTTCCTAAAGAATAATCCCCACCCTTTTCCTTATCAAACAAAGCACCCCATTCAATGATTTCATTCACCCTTTGCGGACCTTCTTTTACTACGATCTCAACAATTTCTTTATTACACAAACCATCGCCTGCAATCAATGTGTCTTCAATGTGTTTTTCAAAACTGTCATTCTCAGGATCATGAACCACTGCAATTCCGCCCTGCGCATATTTTGTATTGGTTTCATCAGAATTTGATTTGGTAACAACCAACACCTTTTTATCAGGACAAGCTTCTGCTACTTTAATAGCATAGGTTAAACCAGCTATACCGGAGCCAATGACTAAAAAGTCTGTTTGAATCATAAATTGAATCGGGAATTAAATAGATAAAAACTAAAGTGAAGCTACAGCAACGGGTTCAACCCATGCTTCACTTTCTTTTAATAAACTGATGAGTTCATTTACTGCAACATCACTATCCACATTTCGTTTTACAACTTCTTTGCCTTTGTATAAAGTAATTTTACCGGGGCCACTGCCTACATATCCAAAATCTGCATCAGCCATTTCACCGGGGCCATTTACAATACATCCCATAATAGCAATCTTTACTCCTTTGAGATGATTGGTAACAGAACGGATCTTTGCTGTTGTTTCCTGCAGATCAAACAATGTTCTTCCGCAACTGGGGCAGGAAATATATTCTGTTTTCGAAATTCTTGTACGTGTTGCCTGTAAAATACTGAAAGCAGTATTATTAATAAATTGCTCTGGCGTAAGGTTACTTAAATAATTACGACCGTCTGTATTTTGTGTAAAGTTGGCAGACTGCAGCTTGTAGCTTTCTCCTGTCATTCCCAAACAAATACCATCCCCCATTCCATCAAGCAACAATGCTCCGCATTCTGTTGAATAGTGAATGAGATGTTCATCTGCTGTTTGCCAATTACTATCGGTGATTAACACTACGGGATTTTTTATACCCCTGTTCATTAACTCAATAAACATACGTCTTATGCTTTGCATAGCATTTTGATTGGTGCTGCTCAAACAAAATACAACTGTGGGATCATTGGCTAATGTATCGAGATGAGGAAAAGCATTGACAACAGCTTCATCATTGAAACAATCGATCATGACAAAATTCAAAGCATCACTTTTTGTTTCTGTTTCAGCATATCCGCTATCCATGAAAATCGGGAAATACTTTTGTTCACCTGCAGCAATAGCAACTGACTCTTTCCATGTTTCGGGATATACAATTACTTTTAATGTACCTGGTAGTTTAAAATTTAATTTCTGATTAGCGATAAAAATATAATCAGCGGCCATATCACTAATGGTCCACTTATCTGTTGCCAAATTATATTTATAGCCAACACTTTCCAGATCTTTTGCTTCAATTTTTTTCAGCTTGCTGAGATCGGCTATAACAACGGGCACTTGTTTGCCACCAATATTTGTTACTGCAAATGTTTCTCTTCGTTTATATTCAAATGGAGA
>JBKJNM010000001.1:0-22347 GCA_046593655.1 Lacibacter sp.
CCATCCGGCCATTCTTCTAACCGACATAAATGTTTCTTATAAAAATTCGGCAACAGCAATTCCATATAACGTGGATTAGCAAAATCTGCTTTGGCTTCTATTGCTCTTATTTCTAACAATATATCCGGATTCATTTGCCGGGCAAGAACTTCATTCGCATACTTTCCATATTCAGGAGCACTCGCTACCATATTGGCAACAATCAATCCTTTGAGATGTTGCTGATATTTTAATGCATATTCCATGGCAAGGATTCCTCCCCATGAATTACCCAGCACAAAAAAATTAGTACTGTCGGCACCTATGGCCTTTCTTACCTGTTCCACTTCTTCTACAAACCGTTCTGTAGTCCAAAGACTACTGTCCTTTGGCTGATCACTATAATAAGAACCCAACTGATCATACTCATAAAATTCAAATCCTTCTTTGGGAAAAAAACTTTCAAAGCATTCCATGTACTCATGGGTCATTGCCGGACCACCATGCAGTAATAAAATTTTGATCCGTGGATTATTGCCAAAACGTTTGGTCCATACCTTGAATGTACCAACAGGAGTTTGAATGGGAATCATCTTTACACCAGCCGATTGCACACCTGTATCACCATAATTAAAGTAATCAGCTAAAGTTGGTGTTGCTGATTTTTCCTTACAGGAAAACAAAAAAAGGATGAATGAAAAAAGAAGAATTGAACGCATATGGTTTGAATTTAAGTTAACAGTTTTTTTTATACCCGTCAGACGGGGACGTCAGACGGAGTGTACGTACATCGTACATCTAACATCGTACTTTTCTTTACCCAACTCTTACTCTCGGATCAACCACTGCATACAACACATCTGCCAGCATATTGATCAATACAAAAATGAATGCACTTAATAATACGCTGCCCATTACAACAGGATAATCCAGTTTCTCTAATGCATCTACCGTTACTTTGCCAATTCCTTTCCATCCAAAAATATATTCTACAAAAAAAGCACCTGCCAGCAATTCTGCAAACCAGCCTGTAACGGCTGTGATCACGGGATTTAATGCATTGCGTAAAGCATGTTTCCATATCACTACCCTCCTGCTCAAACCTTTTGCATAAGCAGTACGCACATAATCCTGGTTTAATACATCCAGCATTGAACTGCGTGTAAGTTGTGTAATAATTGCCAATGGACGAATACCCAAAGTAATGGCGGGAAGAATCAAGTTTTGTAATGTGAAATAATGCTCGCCTGTTTGTACATCTACATCAAACCAACTGCCTGTCATATGTAAGCCCGTGTAATTGCTCAACACAAACCCAAACACATAAGCAATGACAATACCCATAAAAAATGATGGCGCAGAAATACCAATAATGCTGCTGAACACAGCCGATGTATCCATCCAGGTATCTTTTTTAACAGCAGCCACCACACCCAAAAAAACACCCAGCAAGGTTGCAATGATCATAGCAGCCAGTGCCAGCATGATGGTGCCGGGCAAAGCTTCCATCAGTAATTCACCTACTTGTTTTTTTGTTTGATAGCTGCGACGGAGATATGGAATCTTGAAGGAAATTTTCTGTTCGCCGCCAATAAACAACCCCTTCAATTGCTTTTTATCAATATCAACTTTGCTGTGTATGGCAAGGGGCGATACATCATTGACGTACAATAAAAATTGCTTCCATTTTGGTTGATCGAGATATAGTTCTTTTTTGATGTTGGAGATGGTTGCGCTGTCGCCTGTTTGCCCCATTACCAAACGTGCAGGATCTCCAAAACCCTGGAACATCCAGAACACAACTATAACAACTCCTGCCAAAACAAGAATGCCATAAATAAATTTTCTAAGAATATATCTGCCCAAAGGTTAGTTGAATTTTGATTTTTCAAAAAAAAGAACTCAGCCAAAAAGCTCGATCACAATTTCTTCTTTTGTTTTGCTTAAATGAATTGCAATATCAGAAAGTATGGCAGACAATGTGCCAATTTTCAGTGGATTATGATTTGGAATGTAATGTGATGCTCTCCATTTTGATTGCTGGTAAGTCTTATATGACTACCAGATTGGCGGGTAACTGAATACCCAAATTGCTTAAGATATTTAATAAGATCAGGTCCGCTGATATCTCTTGGAATTTTCATGCTGCAATCACTTCCTCTTTCACAATATGCAGACGGATTATTCTTTTCTTATCGTCATCAAAATGACATTTAACCGCATCTACAACAAACTTTCGTAAATCTTCCATTGTGTCTGCTTCGCTAAATATAGAAACGCCTAAAGCTTTTGCAATAAAACCTCCTTCCGGACTTTCTTCAACTAAAAAGATTATTTCTTCCATATTCATTAATGTTTTCCATTTAAAGTTAATCAATCTTATCAAAACCTGCTGCGCTCCATTTCTCCACCACTACCGGCCCATTCATTTTATATAATGTAGGAATGGCCCTTGCTGCTGTTTTAATGGCTGTTACATCGCAGGAAAGAATGCTTACATCAAACTTATCCCGTCCTGTTGTAAAAAATTGCCTGGCTGCGTCCGGTTGTCCTGTTATAATAAACAATTTCTTTCCGCTTGCTTTTGTTTTCGTAAGAATAGTTATTAACTGCGAAAACCATTTATCCTCCTGACTTAATCCTTCAAAAGTTTTAATAAACACCAGATAATATTCACCGGGCTGAAGAAGAATATCCGTTGTTATATCAGTACCATCTTCTGTTTTCAAATCAAAGTCTTTGATCTTTGGTTCATTGTTCTTTCCTTTTGCTACCAGTGTTTGTTTGCGGTCAACAAATTTCCAGGTACTGTCGGGGAGATTGCTCATGGCAAATTCCTGCTTCTTACCCTCTTTCTCATACACAAATTTGTATTCAAATTTATCAGCAACAGCATCAGCAGGCATCTTCCGCAGCTCCATGATATTATTTCCTTTTTTGAAAGGAAGGCAATCAATAACCGGTAAATATTTTAACGTGTACCATTGAAATGCAAATGCAAGAAGGGCAGCACCAAAAATTAAAAATCCATTCACAAAAGATTTTGAAAACAACGGTTTAATGAAATGACGGTTCTTAAAAATGAATGCAATCAATACCAGCAGTAATAAATCTTTCAGGAAAGATTGTTGAGGTGTTAAAGGCAAACAATCGCCAAAGCAACCGCAACTGGCAAACTTTGCTGATCCATCGGGGTTTGTAGCCAACCATGCATACCCGGTTAAAAAAGTAAAGAAAATAATAAGTAATAATAATAACCAGCTGAACAATTTCATGCGCCATCCAATGATCACTGCAACACCTGCAATGATCTCAAACGCATTCATTAGAATAGATAAGGCTAAGGTATAATCATGAAAACCCTGCACCCCCCATGCTTCAAAAAATTCCTGCATCTTATAACTTAAGCCCAGAGGGTCATTGGCTTTTACAAGACCTGAAAAAATAAATAAAATGCCAACAAACCAGCGGGCAATAATTAGAAATGATTTCATATTGTGTGAATTGTGAATGGTCAATTGTGAACCTTGCCTACCGGCAGGCAGGTGGTGAATAGCCGATACTTCATGAATTTACTTCCTAATTCCAAATCCTTCATTCCAAATTCCTACATCTTACTTCCTACCTACTTACTTCCTAATTCCTAATACCTAATTCCAAATTCCTAACATCCTACTTCCTAATTCCTAATACCTAATTCCAAAATCCTCCTTCACTCCCCGTGCACACCTTCTGAAAGTAAGATCAATCCAAATGCTGCGTAATTGATGATATCATAATAATTTGCATCAATTCCCTCACTGACCAAAGTTTTTCCATCGTTCGCTAATATCTGCCTGATGCGTTGCAGTTTGGCAAGAATGAGATCAACAAAACTTTCCTGGCTCATTTCACGCCACGCTTCGCCGTAATCATGGTTTTTATCCAGCATCAGTAATTGTGCCTGTGTTACTTTGGAATCATACAGATCCAACACTTTATCCAAGGGTAGTTCTTCTGTTTCATCTCCATTCAATTCCAGTTGTATTAACCCGATGACGGCATAGTTGAGTATCCCTTTGAATTCAGAGGCAATGGTATCGCCGATCTTTTGTTCTTGTTTTTCCTGAATGGTGCGGATTCGTTTGGCTTTGATATAGATCTGGTCAACAATAGAAATGGTGCGGTACACCCGCCAGGAAGTTCCGTAATCAATGGTTTTCTTTTTAAAAATATCCCTGCCTCCGGCTATGGCTATTGCATATTGATCAATGGTACTCATTACTTGTTCAAAATTGTTTCGTTAATTCGTGCTGGTAACGCACGCCTCAAAAATACAATGTACACACTCAACTGCAAAGGAAGATTATTAGTGATTGAAAAGCCTGTTGTAATGGGCATTCTTAACATTACACCCGATTCCTTTTACAGTAGCAGCCGTGTGCAAGAAATGGATAAAATTGTACAGAAAGCTGAACAGATGATGGAGGAAGGTGCTACCATCCTTGATATTGGCGGACAAAGCACAAGGCCGGGCAGTGATCGCTTAACAGCAGATGAAGAATTAAAAAGAGTTTTACCCGTTATTCAACAACTGAAAGAAAAATTCCCGGATGCATTTTTTTCCATTGACAGCTATCATTCAACGGTAGCAAAAGAAGCTGTTGAAGCAGGAGCTGATATAGTGAATGATATCAGTGCGGGAGAAATGGACGATCAAATGCTTTCAACTGTTGCAGCATTACATGTACCCTATATTGCCATGCACATGAAAGGAACTCCTGCAACGATGCAACAAAATGCAGTATATGAAGATGTAGCAAAAGAAGTGATTGATTACTTTATTCAAAAAATGGATGCATGTAAACAGGCTGGCATTACAGATATCATGATTGATCCCGGCTTTGGTTTTGGTAAAACCATTGAACATAATTTTCAATTATTAAAAAAACTGGAAGCCTTTCAAATCTTTCATGTTCCGGTATTAGCAGGTCTAAGCCGCAAATCAACCATCTGGAAAACATTAAAGATTAATCCTGAAGAAGCATTAAATGGCAGTACTGTTTTAAATACAATTGCACTAACCAAGGGTGCCACAATTTTAAGAGTACATGATGTAAAAGAAGCTGTGGAATCTATTGAATTGTATCAGACTTTGATAAATGCATGAATTAAAAAAATGTTCGGTCAGACGAGGGCGTCAGACCTTGGGTATAAAAAAACCGGAGACAGTTTCCTGTCCCCGGTTCGTTATTTCAATTAATATTCTTAATTATTGATTGGGATTGCCGCCACCAGGAGGAGCCTGTTGAGTAGGTGCAGGAGCCTGTGGTTTTGGAACACTAATGTCTAAAAGTTCTACTTCAAACATCAGATTTTCGTAAGGCTTAATTACAGGAGGGTTACCCTGCATACCATAAGCCAACATAGAAGGAACATATATAATTGCTTTACCACCTTTGCCAAGTTGTTTAACTCCATCTTCAAAACCAGGGCTCATGCCTGGTTGGCCAATGACAAATATCATTGGTTCAGCATGACCGAAAGAAGTGTCAATATTGGAGTCAAATTTCTTTCCTTCAAAATTCATTCCGTTATATTTCACCGATACCTGCTTACCACTGTCTGGCTTATCGCCGGTGCCGGGGTTGGTGATTACAACATAGGTACCCAATGCTGTTTTTGTAGCAGTGACGTTTTTTGATTTGAGGTACTCTTCAATTATTTTGAATTCACGTTCTTTCTGAACAGTCATTTCATTATTGTACTCTGTTTGTGCTGCAGTAAGGTCGGCCAACACTTTTGTTATGCGGATAGCAATAGTGATCTTATCACCTTTCTTTAATCCCGGAGGCATTTGACCACCATTCAATTTTGCAATTGAATCAGCACTCTGAACAATAACTGCACTGTCGCCTGCACGCATCAGAGGAATGATCTCTGAAAGATCATAAGGACGACCAACACTATCAACAGCTGTAAACGCAGGAACCTTACCATATGAATTGTAAGTAACCGAGTCTTTTTGTTTTACAATGGCATTGAACTTGATAAAGTTGCCCGGCTTGAGCATTTCACCTTTACCATTTGAAATGATTTTATATTGTAACCCACTCTTTGCCTTTTTGAAAGAGCCGCCACCACAGGATGCCAACACTACAATAGCAAGCATGGCAACAAAAATTGATTGAATTGTCTTCATTGTTTGTATTTAAAACGTTTCTAATTGCGATTTATATTCTTTAATAACTGATTTAAACAAGCTCATATTTGCATCCAGGCTTTCATCACTCTCCCCCCCCGCTGCATTGAAATGACCGCCCCCGTTAAAATGCTGGCGTGCAAAAGTATTACAATCAAAGGTTCCTTTACTCCTGAAACTCCATTTTCTTTTTTCATCCCTGTCAATGAGCAGGGCCGCCAGTTTAATACCCTGTATGCCTAGTGGATAATTAACAAGCCCCTCTGTATCCCCTGTTTTGACCTGATAACGCAACAGGTCCTGTTTGGTGATGGTGATGAGAGCTGTATTCAACTCGTAATTGACTTCCATGCGGTTCAGTAACACATGACCTATAAACCGGAAACGGTTCTCTAAAAAGTTATCGTAAATATTTTCATGAATAACCGTATGCTGTAAGCCCCTGCGTTTAAAATCGGCCACCATTTCAAACACGGATGCGGAAGCTGAGGCAAAGCGAAAACTGCCGGTATCGCCCATAACACCAGCATATAAGCATTGCATCATCTCATTATTGAGCTTATCTGCATGGCCGCTGTTAATAATAAAATCATACAGCATTTCACAGGTAGAGCTTCTGTTTATATCGCTCACGCCATAAGCAAACACATCTATTTGAGGTTCCTGGTGATGATCAATTAATATACGCAGCCCTTTTGCTTCGGTAATGGCAGTGGCCATTCTTTTGGTGCGGTTTAATGCATTAAAATCGAGACAGAATATCCAGTCAGCCTCATTGATAATGGCATTGCATTTCTCAACAGACGTTTCGTAATTCAATACTTTTCCGGTACCGGGCATCCAGTCTAAAAAGGCGGCCCAATTCGTTGGGGAAATGATTTGTACCTCATGGCCTAGTTGTATCAATAAATGATATAAACCTAAAGATGACCCCATCGCATCAGGATCTGGCTTTTGATGTGTTGTAATCACAACCTTTGCAGGGGTGCGCAGTAAAGGGTAAAATTCGTTGATTGCTTGCATATCAGGCGGGTGCAAATGTAGGGGAAAAGGAGGAGTTAGGAATAATGTGATACGGAATTTAGTTAACAGTATGCAAGTTTTATTTCCATCAAATTCCCAATTACTTTCTACAATTACGGATTGGCAATTGCAAATTCCCCCTTCTCAATTCCTTTTCCTGCACTCATCTTCCCTATCTTTGCGCCGCAAAACAATAAGCAAATAATGAGCAATCGTACGTTTACAATGATCAAGCCTGATGCCATGAAGAATGGACATGCAGGAGCTATTTTAGACAAAATGATCAAAGCAGGTTTTAAGATCGTGGCTTTGAAACAAGTAAAATTAACTGCTGAAACAGGTGGAGAGTTTTATGCCATCCATAAAGCAAGGCCTTTTTTTGGTGAACTGGTTGAGTTTATGAGCAGTGGTGTAATTATGGCCGCCATTCTTGAAAAAGAAAATGCAGTAGCTGATTTCCGCACACTCATTGGTGCTACCGATCCTGCCAAGGCTGATGAAGGAACCATTCGTAAATTATACGCAGCATCCATTGGAGAAAATGCAGTTCATGGAAGCGATAGTGATGAAAACGCAAAAATTGAAGGCAATTTCTTCTTCAGCGGACTGGAGCAATATTAAACTGATTCCACTATATAAGTGTTCTCCCTTAGTGTAAAAACTAAGGGAGATTTTTTTTCAACATCAGTCGTGTTTTATGGTTTGATTCTCTATTATTGTATTCCAAAACCAAAAACACTGTTGTATGAGCATTTACAAAATACTGCTTCTTTTACTTCTATGCCATTCCGTTGCTTACGCACAAAAACTCCCTTCTTTCGGAAAAATTGATAAGGAAGATCTTTTAAGCAAAGAATGCAGTTACGATAAAGATGCTGTAGCTGAATTTTTGATTGATTACGCCGAAGTAAATTATTATTTTAACTCAAGCGACTTTGTGAATGAAACCATACACAGGGTTCGGATAAAAATTCTGAAAGAAAAAGGGCTGGAAATGGCCAATATCCGCATCCCTTATTACAAAGCAGGGAACAGACAGAGTGTAGGACAGGTGGAAGGTTATACTTATAACCTCGACGAAAAAGGAGAAATCATTGAAACCAAGCTGGAAAAAAAATCAGTGATGGATCAAAAGATTGATGCCAGCTCAGAGATGATTGTTTTTACCATGCCCAATGTAAAAGTTGGTAGTGTTATTGAATACCGGTTTCTCCATTCCAAGAAAAATTATACTTCTTTAGATAACTGGGTCTTTCAACGCAGCTATCCTGTTCGCTATAGTGAATACAATGTACTCATTCCCTCCATGCTTGAATTTACCTACCAAATCAAACGCACATTACCACTGAAAGAATCAACAGAAGGAGTTAAAAAAGTGAAGCGATTTGTAATGACCAATATTCCCGGTTTGGATAAAGAACCGTACATGAGCAGTGCAAAGGATTATTTGCAAAGGGTGGATTTTCAATTAAGGGCAATCGAAAACCGCCCAGTTTTAAGCACCTGGAAAGATCTTACAGAAAGAATTCTGGAAGATGAAGAATTTGGTTTACAGCTTAAAAAAAATATTTTAAAATCATTGCCGCTTGAAGATGAATTAAAAAAAATATCTTCAGAATATGCAAAGCTACTTGCTGTAAT
The DNA here is from genome assembly GCA_046593655.1 of Lacibacter sp. GTDB lineage: Bacteria > Bacteroidota > Bacteroidia > Chitinophagales > Chitinophagaceae > Lacibacter. Next base: position 8,825 of record JBKJNM010000001.1, read on the forward strand.
GAACTATGTAAAAAAGAATGTAACATGGAATGGTAAATCGGGCATGTGGTGCGATGAGGGTTTAAAAAAAGCATTGGAAAAACATACAGGTAACAGTGCAGACATGAACTTACTTGTTATTAATTTATTAAGAGATGCAGGAATTACTACTTACCCCGTTTTGGTTAGTACAAGGGATCATGGCAAAGTGAATCCTATGTATCCTTTTTATTTACAGTTTAACGACGTATATGTATATGTTGAAGCAGACGGCAAGAGTTTTGTGCTTGATGCCAGTAATTCTTACAACCCTCCATTCATGATACCGTGGGATGTACAGTTTACGAGTGGTTTTATTGTTGATAAAACCCATGGCCAATTTCTTCCTTTATCCGATACCCGTCATCGCTATCGTATCAATACATCAATGACTGCTGATATTAATGAAACCGGAGTTATGAATGGAACTGCTTTTGTTCTGGCGCATGAATATGCAAAGAACTTAAGATTGAACACTCTCAGCAAAGGGAAGGAGAAATATCTGACTGAATATTTTTCTGAAGCCCACCCTGAATTTAAGTTTGATTCACTCATTGTGAATAATGAAAAAGTGGATTCACTTCCGTTAGAAAATACGGTGAAGTTTAATACCCAACTAAATAGCAGCGGAGAATACTTTTTCTTTTCCCCCAATTTTTTACTGGAGCTGGAAAAAAACGATTTTATTTCGGATCAACGTTTTACAGATGTTGAATTCGGGTATGTACAGTATTATACATTTGTTGCTACCATTCGGCATCCCGGATCCTTAGAGGTGGAAGAACTTCCAAAAAATATAAAAATGATTCTTCCTGATACCAGTATTATTATGCAGCGTTTTATGCAGAAAAATGAAAACAGTGTATCAATGCGGGTGACTCTTGAATTTAAACGACCCACATACTTTGTTGACGAATACCCCGATTTCAAAGCATTTTATACACAACTCTTTGAAATGCTCAATGAACAGATCGTGTTTAAGAAAAAAGTAAAGCCAAAACCATGAGAATCTTCCTCCTTTTGAATTTTATATTTTTTACTCCAACTGTTTTTTCTCAAGGATTATTTAACTACTCTTCGTTAACCATTCCCGACAGTTTAAAGAAAGATGCTGATGCCGTATATCACCTGGAAGAGATGTTTGTTGAAGTGCAATCTCCTTCTAAAATGACTTTAAAATCGCATACCATTGTTACTGTACTTAATAAAAACGGTTTACAGCATTCAGTGGTAAGAATTGGTGTTGATAAATTACGTAAGCTGGATGAAGTGACTGTAAAAGTGTACAATGAATTGGGCATGGAAGTAAGCAGATATAAAAAGAAAGATTTTAAACTGGAAGGCTCATACGATGGTGTAACATTAGCAACAGATGACAAACTCTACGAACTTGATTTTCCTGTACCTGAGTTACCCTGCACCATTGAAACAGATTATTCGATTGATTTTTCAGGATATATTGATGTGCCATCCTGGACGTTTGGTACCACTACTGAATCTTTCAAAATAAGCAGATACACAGTACGATCATCAGTTCCATTGAATCATAAAATCTACAACAGTACTGTTAAACCAGTTATCACACAGGAAGGGAGTGCCACAACTTATAAATGGGAAATGAACAATTGCCCGGTGCCAAAAAGAGAAATTGGTTCGTATGGTGCCAAAGTATTTATGCCGAGGGTTGATGTATCGCCAACACAATTCAGTTACGACGGGTACCCCGGATCATTAACCAGTTGGAAAGAATTCGGCAAATGGAGTTACCCATTTTACGAAGAGGAAAATCCATTTGAGCCGGAAAGGATCGCTGCTTTTAAGGCACTTATACAAACTGCAAACACAGAAAAAGAAAAAATTGCTATCCTTTATCATTATCTGCAGAAAGAAACGCGTTATGTAAGTATTCAATACGGTATTGGAGGTTTTAAACCATTTCCTGTTTCTTTTGCTGAGAAGAAAAAATATGGGGATTGTAAAGGGCTTACGCATTACATGAAAAACATTTTACATGCTGTTGGAATAAAAGCTTACGCTGCACTGATTAATGCCGGCACCAACCAATTTCCTGCTGATCCATCTTTTGCATCCAATGAATTCAATCATGTAATTCTATGTGTACCACTTGATAAAGACACAGTATGGCTTGAATGTACCGGCAAACAAACTTTACCGGGCGTCCTGGGAAATTTTACAGAAAACAGGAATGCGTTGCTAATCACTGAAAATGGAGGTGTACTTGTAAAAACTCCTTCAAGCAAAAGCATCAACAATCAATGGCTGGCAAAAACAGATGTTCAGGTTTTTGATGATGGCGGGGCTTTAATTCATAGCCGCATTTTTGTGTCAGGTGAATTCTGGAATTATATCTATGCCTATACAGAAGCCAAATCGAAAGATGAAATTAAAAAGGCATTGGTGAATGCATTTGGTTATAAAGTTCCTGATGATCTGGAATTAAAAATCCTTGGCGATTCAGCAGATGGCCACCTGCTGCAGCTCCATTTAGCATACGGACAGTTTTTTGATTTTAAAGCAGGCGCTAAATATTTTTTCCCGTTGCGGCAGTATAAACTGAACGATGAAATAATAAAACCTGCTGAAGAAAGAAGGTATGAATACCTGTTTGATTTCCCCTATATCAAAACTGATTCAACAACCTATCAATTGCCTCCGGCATTTAAGAAAGAAGCAATCCCATCTGCCAAAGAAATTAAAAATGAATTTGTACAGTACAAAAGTGATGTGCTTTTAACTGAAGTAACAAATGAGTTAAAGATCATCACTCATCTTAGGTTGAACAAACATATCATTCCATCAAAGCAATTCAATGAAGTGGCCAATAGTTTTGAGGCCATCAAAAAAGATGAAAATCAGAAAATAGTTTTGAAAAAAGAATAAACTTTACAGCGTTTTTAAGCAACTCAATTAACTCTTCTTGGACAACTTGTCATTATTCTTCGTTTGCCGGTTCCAATACCAAGCTTCTTTAAAAAGGGTTTTAATATAAATTCTTCTGTCTGGCAGTCAATCATATTGATATGTACAGTGGCGCCGACAAAATAATACCAGTCATTTTCACGGGGGTTCCCTCTAACAGTGCCAACCGGTGCTGTTGGATTTCCACCTGGTATTTCGCCACCACGCCATGAATACTTTGCTGCTTGCGGGCCACGGGCTGCTGCTATCAGATTGGGATCGGCATAGGATTTACTTAAATCATCAAAATAATCAGTAAATAATTTGCGTTGCGAAAACTCAACACTCATAGCAAGGTTACAGTTAATCTTATACTTGATTCCATACCCAATGGGGATACAAAGCTGGGTTAAGGAATAAAACTTACGATCGGGGTATTCACTCAATCCCTGCCCTTCTGTTCCTAAAGGTTGCAAATAAACTTTTTTATTATTCTCATAAGTGTAAGGGTTATAACGATAAACTCCCGCTCCAAGATATATATACGGTGTAATTCGCTTGATTTCCAAATCGAACACATTGAACTCAATGCCAGCATGTAATTCATGGATGTTGGTTCTGAAATTCAGATTGCGTGGTTGCAGGTAATTACGGTTATAACGATCATCGGCATAAATACTTCCGTAGGCATATCCGGCACGGATGAGAAAATGATTGTTCAATGCAATTTTCCCGGTAATGTGAACAGAGGGTTGTGCTTGTGCAAACGTAAATACATCAGGTTTTAAATCGCCCAGGTAATTTGATACCCCCGTGAAAATAGCTATCTGATATTTCTGCGCTTTAATTTTGAGGCTGAGAATAAGAGCCAGAGTAAAGAAAATAAGGAAAATGAAAAAAGGTACATCTTTACGATTGTACATAGATTTTGTTTTCTCTAAGCGTTTCATAGTTATAGGTTTTAAAGGCTTTTCAATTCTATGATTAAGGTACAACGATTTTTTGATGATTTCATTGCCCGGGAAGGCAAAATTTTGATCCATTCTGTGTATTTAATCAAAGCATGTCAGCTATAGACATTCTAAATTGCACAACTGTTTCTTGATTGTTACAACTTTCTTTTCATCAACCAATCGGTTTGCAGATCGGTGCCAAGCAGAAACTTATGCTCATTAAATTTTTCAAAACCCCAGCGTTTGTAAAAAGCAATGGCCCGTTCATTTTTTTCCCATACGCCCAGCCATATATTATTTTTGCTTAATCCTATAGCCATATCAATACAATATTGCATCAATGCACTACCCACTCCTTTTCCAATGGCAGAACTTAAAGCGTAGATTCTTGCAATTTCAATGGCATTTTCTGTTGCAATGATATGTTCTTTATTGTTTAAACGCATTCTTGCATAACCGCAAGGCTCATTGCCAGCGTATGCCAATAAAAAAACGCCATCTTCTTCTTCAACTTCTTTCATCAATGCAGCTTTTGTAAACTGTTGGTTGAGAAAAATATCCATATCCTCTTTTGTGTTATCTCGTGCAAAAGCATCATAAAAAGTGATGCGGCTCATATCGGCTATTAACGCAGCATCTTCTTTACACGCAATTCTAATGGTTATAGTATACATATCAGCCTATCCTTACTTTAAACACTAAAGATAATTGTGAATGTTTTCTTCTGAAACAAAACTTTTATCTTTAAAGCCTTACTGATTGCTTCATTAAACCATTCAGCTTTATGGACAGGAAATACTGGGAGCGAATAGCACCCAATTACAGTGAAGAAATTTTTGACGTATTACAAAACGACAAGTCGGGCAAAATTGTTACAGCCATAGAGAAAGTTGCTGCCAAAGAAAAAACAGTTACTGATATTGGTTGTGCAGTTGGTAAATGGATCCCCTTGCTGGCAACAGCTTTTAAACATGTGGTTGCAACTGATATTTCTGCCATTAATCTTGATCTTGCAAAGGAAAAATGTAAGGACTATCCCAATGTAGAATACCAGCGGATGGACATGAGTGCTTACACATTGACTGTTACGCCTTGTGATGTGGCCGTATGTATTAATGCTATCCTTACCGACAATTTGAAAAAACGTATCAACTTTTTTCAATCACTTAATATTTGCTTAAACAACGGAGGGGATTTAATCCTCGTTGTTCCTTCCTTGGAATCAAAATTATATACCAATATTATTGCACACCGCTGGAATGTGGATGATGCTCATAAAGAAAAAATTGAAACAGTTGAAAAAGCATATGCGTTGGCCAAAAACATTAAACAGGGGGTAACCGATATTGACAATGTTCCTACCAAACATTATTTAAAAGAAGAATTGGAATTGTTACTCACTTTAGAAGGGTTTACAGTAGGGCGTATTGAAAAAATAAACTATACCTGGAAAACTGAGTTTAACAACCCACCCAAATGGCTGGCTGAACCTTATCCCTGGGATTGGATGTGTGTAGCAAAGAAAGATTGATCATATTCGAAAATAAAAATATCTCTATAACGCTGTATGATAGTCAACCAAAATAAGTTTTGCTTTTTTCTTTGATTCGCTGTTTTACTTCTTTACTTTACTAACTGCTTCGCCCCCTATCTTAACAATACCCTCACTTTATTCACTTTTTAAAAACAAACAACATGAAACAGATGTTTCTTCTTTGTTTGCTTATTCCTGTAATTGGGATGAGCCAGACAAAAAATGTTATTAACGCCAACCGGGTATTTGCCAAAGTTGACAAAGTTCTTGAATTTGAAAAAGCATTAGCAACCCATGCGCAAAAGTATCACAGTGGCGATTGGCGATGGCGTGTGTTTGAAATTTCCACTGGTCCTGATGCAGGTGGATATCATATTACTGAAGGCCCAACAAGTTGGGAAGCCATTGATGGCCGGGGTAATCTTGGAACGGAACACAACAATGACTGGAACAAAAGTGTTGCTATACATTTAACAGATAGAGGTTCCAGTGGATACTCGGTCTTCCAGGATTCGTTGAGTACTGTTGCAATTACCGACTACACTGACAAAATTAATATTACACACTATTATCCAAAAGCCGGATGGGGAGGCAAAGTTTATGATGGTATAAGAAGTTTTAGAAAAGTTTGGCAGGCAGGTGGCGAATTGATGGCCGTTTATAATGCAAGCTCATCGGGCCCGGCTCAAATTACTGTGGTTACCCGTTACAAACAGGGATTAAAAGAAAGAGCAATGAATTTTCGTAAACCAATGAAAGAACGTTACGAAGCAATTAATGGAAGCGACTCCTGGGATGATTGGCTGGATGTTCAAAGAAAGTATTTAGACAATGTATGGAGTGAAATACTGACGTTCAGGGCCGATTTGAGTTCAAAATAATTTCATAATTATTTTAAAAAAACAAAGCCCCCCAAATGGAGGGCTTCTTCAATATTCTGTATTCTAATTACTTTCTTTTACATTATATTTTCAATTACCATTGCACTTGCACCACCACCGCCATTACAGATGCCAGCTGCGCCATATTGTGCATTATTTGCTTTTAATACATGTATGAGTGTTACAATAATTCTTGCTCCGCTGCATCCCAACGGGTGACCTATTGAAACAGCTCCGCCATGCACATTTACTTTTGCAGGATCCAATTTCATTCGTTTGCTGTTTTCAATACCTACTACAGCAAATGCTTCATTCAGTTCCCAGTAAGCAATGTCTTCCATTTTCAATCCTGCTTTACTAACGGCCCTGGGTACTGCCAAACTGGGAGTCGTTGTAAACCATTCAGGTGCTTGTTCCGCATCAGCATAAGAAAGTATTTTTGCAATGGGTTTCAATCCCAGTTCATGGGCTTTTTCCTTACTCATCAAAACCAAAGCAGCCGCACCATCATTCATGGTACTTGCATTAGCAGCCGTCACTGTTCCTTCTTTTTGAAAAGCAGGACTGAGCGTTGGTATCTTATCAAACTTTACATTGTAAGGTTCTTCATCTTTAGCAAACACAACAGGATCGCCTTTACGTTGGGGAATTTCAACCGGTACTACTTCATTGGCGAATAATCCTTTTTGCCACGCATCCTGGCTGCGTTTATAACTTTCAACAGCAAATGCATCCTGGTCTTCTCTGCTGATGCCGCATTCCTTTGCACATAGCTCGGCAGCATTACCCATTGCCTTTCCATCATACACATCGGTTAAACCATCTTTTGCTAATCCATCAACAAGCGTTACATCACCATATTTATTTCCCCAGCGTAGTAAAGGTGAATAGTAAGGAACATTGCTCATACTTTCCATCCCTCCGGCAATAACAATATCTGCATCGCCCAGTAAAATACTTTGTGCGGCCTGTGCTATTGCTTTCATACCACTTGCGCAAACTTTATTAACCGTTGTACAATTCACTTCGTTGGGTAAACCGGCAAATTTAGCTGCCTGTCTTGCAGGAGCCTGGCCAAGATTGGCTTGTATTACACAGCCCATTAATACATCCTGCACCTGTTGGGGTTGAATGCCTGCTTTTTGTACTGCGCCTTTAATAGCAACGGCGCCTAATTGTGTTGCGGTTAAACTTTTTAAGCTGCCTCCAAAACTGCCGATAGGGGTGCGAACAGCAGAGATAATATACACTTCTTTCATATAAATACAATCGTTTAGAAGCGCAAAGATAGTTAATGAAATTTAAGCGAATGAGATGTCAATGAAACTCATCCCTTTTTCACAGAGGTTGTTTTTATGTTCAGCTTTTTACCTGTATTTAGTTTCTTTAAATTTAAATCAGCATCAGCAGCGGCATGAATTTTAAAATGTACAAGATCCTTCCCCATTGTAATATCACAACCTTTTATATACAAATTATCAAAGCTGATGTCAATAATCTTGCCCGACTTACCCTTTGCAATAGCCTTCTCAACCAAAGGCGGCAGGTTTAAAATCAATGAATCTAAATTCAGAATTAATTTAGAAGCAATGGTATCCCTGATCATGTCATGCAGGAACTCATCACCGGCATTAACCATTGTATTGTTAGAACTAACCGAATATTCAAAATCTCTGATGACCATTGTTTGCGTGGCCGTTTGAAATTCCAACTTACCGCTTGCAATCATTTTTCCTTTTATATCCTTACCGGTTTTTACTTCAACTGAAAGACCTGCTTCAGAAGCATAAGCTCTGATACCTTTGATGGACACAGTATATCCTTTTGCAGAAATTTTTTTCCCTTTGAACAGTTTGTTCACTTCTTCATTGATTTCATCAAAGGAAGCGAATGCATACAGATAAAAATCGGATGTTTGTGATTCAGTACTTAATTGTTTAAACGGAGGAAGTTTAGTTGGTGGCTGCAGATTAGCAGTATCGGTCATCATCGACATCTTTGCCTGTACGCTGGTAAAGCAACTGATGGCATCGGGTTGCAATACAATTTTCCCTTCGATACTGTTGCAGGTAAATTTCATCCATGCCATTGGTTGTTTTCTATGAATAATCATGGGCTTCTGCAGATCGTACCAGATTTTTGAAATAGCAGGTTCCAGAGAAACAGATTGCCTCATATCCTTATCAAGCGTTTTAGTGAGCTGTGTTTCATTTTCTTCGAGCCACTTGTTGAGTTTCCGTTTCAGATTTTGTTTTACAGGCCCTATCTGCAGTACAGGTTCACGAATCCATTGTACCGATGTGATTCTGAATTTTGTGATAATGTTCCAACTAGCATCCAGCCGAACAGGAGTTCTTAACTGAATAAGCACCTCTGTTTTTAATGGCTCCACCTGTGATGTCATCATTTTACCAGCCCTGCTTTTAGTAAGTGTTGCAATTACCTGTAAAGGAAAACTACATACCAATTCATTACCCGCCACCGTTATTTTGATAGGATTTGTTTTGGTAAATACGAGGAGTGCCTCATCTTTTTTATTCTGTAAGGGATTAATCGTGGTCTCTAAAAACTTACCGCTAATTTTTGCATTGATCCAGGCTTCAAAATTTTTAATTTGATAAGTGATGGGAATATTAAATGTAGAAACCGGCACGTCAACTGTAAAATTTTCAGTGATTGGCTCGGGGTCTTTTTCAAATTTGCTTTGAAAACAACCTTTACAGCTCCACAATGTTGTGCTGAGGAATAATGCAAACAGGATAAACAGGCGGGGCGAAGACTTCATAGTAACAACCAAATGATTACCCGCAAATTAATCCATTTAAGTTGATGCCATATTACACAATTCACACCTTTCAGTAAGCTTATTATACAAAGAGTAACATTCCGGAAAATAAAATAGTTTTAGAATAGTGTAAGTTTTCTTACCGTCCTTCGACTAATGACAGTAACCAGCAACAAATCTTAAATGGAAAAAGCTTTTATTGTAATGATCAACCAAAACAGGGGCACCATCTTTAAAGTTTGCAATTTGTATTGCAGGGAAAATGAAAACAGGAAGGACCTGTTCCAGGAAATAGTGCTGCAGCTCTGGAAATCTTACCCTTTTTTTAGACAAGAGGCCGCTAATAATACATGGGTGTACCGTGTTGCATTAAATACAGCTATCTCAAACTTCAGAAAGGAAAGCAAAAAGCCCATCAAAACATCCCTGACTGAAGAACAGTTTCAACTTCCGGCTATTCCAGACTTTTCAGATGAACAGGAACAACTCGGCTTACTGAATGAAGCAATTGACCTGCTCTCAGAAATAGAGAAAGCAGTGATCATGCTGTACCTCGATGAAAAATCCTACGATGAAATAGCCGAAATCATTGGCATCAGCAACTCCAACGTAGGTGTAAGGCTGAACCGAATAAAAAATAAATTAAGTGAAATCATTAAAATAAAAGAACTATGAACTTAGAAGAATTAAAATCTGCATGGCAGGTTTACAATAAAAAAATACAAACAGCACAGGTCATTAATGACAAGCTAATTGAGAGTATGATTAGAGAAAGGTCGTTTACCAGAATTTCCAAAATCAAACAACAATATAATGGCTTCTTTATTATCCTGCTTGTAGAACTGGTTGTTTTAACGGCGGTGCTGATTGGCAACCCCTTTGATTTTAAATATAAACTGCAGTTTGTCCCTTATGCATTTTTAATGGCAGGTATCATTGTTGCCTTCTTTAACCTGTTGAGTTTATACAAAAACATCAGCGGACCGTTGTCTAATAACAGTATCGGTACATTTCTGAAAAACATCCTTGATAGTTATGAGCGGAATAAGAATTTTGAGAAATGGTTTGGGATGATCTTCTTATCAATTGGGTTGATGGTGCCGCTTTCTTTTCTGCCCCAAAAGATAGAAAAGAACGGACTCGGCTCCTCCCTGCTTGAAACAGCTTTGATGATGGGCATTACTTTCCTGTTCTACTTTCTTGCTTTCAGGTTTGGAGCATTTAAGAACCGTAACAAAGAAAAATTCAGCAAGGATCTTGCAGAGTTAAATGAATTGAAAGCAATGGCCTTGGAGCTGAACGATTAATTCATCATAGAAAACTGAAAACGTTAAGTAAGAAAAAAGTTTGCAACCCCAGTAAGAAAAATGCAACAATAGATCATAATCTAAAGCTGTGAATAATATAAGATTTTTCGATAGTTGTGTAACTAGTTGACCATTTATTGAACCCATCTTTACACTAGAACAGAGTTAATTTCTGTTTATTAATCTTAAATCAATCAAATATGAAATCATTCATCACAACCGTTTCCGGTAAACTATCACTATTTTTTACATTCTTGCTATTATCCATGTATAGTTTCGCTCAGGATACCAAGAAAGTTGATATTGACATTAATACCAAAGGTAATGATAACAACTTTTTCATGCAACCATGGGTTTGGATAGTTGGTGGTGCTGTGTTTATTTTATTGTTAATTGCATTATTAAAGAATAACAGCAGTAAATAATTTCAGGGGTCGGCTTTTGTCTTCTTGAGTTAAAATCAAATCATTCAAATTCCTGGTGATGATGACAGAAAGCCGACCCTTGATTATTTCATTCATTTCCCCCATTGTTAAGCTAAAAGCATAGAATCCCACCATAGGGCGAAACTTGTTTACCTTCGCCGTTATGCAAACGAAAACAGACTGGTTAGAAGATGTGCTGAATAATGTAAAGATCAAGGCACTCAATGACATGCAGTTGGCTTCAATGGAGGCTCACAAATCTACCCATGATATCATTTTATTATCAGCAACCGGTTCAGGTAAAACACTGGCTTTCCTGTTGCCGCTTGTTGAGTTATTACAAACAGCAAACAACAAAACAAAGGCAATGATCATTGTTCCTTCACGGGAACTGGCCATGCAGATTGAACATGTATTTAAAAGCATGCAGATCAATCTCAAGGTAACCTGCTGCTATGGCGGTCATAAAAGAGAGATTGAAGAAAATAATTTAAAGCAGGCTCCTGCATTGTTAATCGGCACCCCGGGAAGATTAGCCGATCATATCCGCAGGGGAAATATTACAACCGATACCATTGAAACATTGGTGCTGGATGAATTTGATAAATCTCTTGAACTGGGTTTTCAGGAAGAAATGTCTTTTATCATTGGCTCCTTGCCCTCCTTAACAAAAAGAGTATTAACCTCAGCAACGGAGATGGAAGAGATTCCTGATTTTGTTGGATTAAAAGAATCCCTGAAGCTTGATTTTTTATCAGGTACTGAAGATTCAGACACAGGTCTTGCTATTAAAACTTTATTAAGCCCCGACAAAGACAAACTTGAAACCTTGTTCCGTTTAGTTTGTATGCTGGGTAATCGTTCAACCATTATTTTCTGTAACCATCGTGAATCAGTTGTACGCACCAGTGCACTGCTAAAAGAAAAAGATATCCTTAACGTTTTTTATCATGGTGCAATGGAGCAACAGGAACGGGATGCGGCATTATGTAAATTCAGAAACGGCACTTCCAATATTTTAGTAACTACTGATTTGGCTGCAAGAGGTTTAGATATTGCACATATACGTTACATCATTCATTATCATTTGCCACAAACTGAAGATATGTTCACCCATCGTAACGGAAGAACGGCAAGAATGGATGCCAGCGGAACAGCCATTATTATTGTGGGGCCAGATGAAAAAATGCCTGCTTATATTCCTGCTGATGCAGAGCAGATAGAATTACCTGATGAAATTGTAATTCCCGAAAAACCTAAGTGGAGTACATTGTTTATAGCTGCCGGTAAAAAAGATAAGGTGAACAAAATTGACATTGTCGGTTTTCTCAGTAATAAAGGGGAATTAAAAAAAGAAGATATTGGCTTGATTGAAGTGAAAGATTTTTTCTCCTTTGTAGCCGTAAAGAAAATAAAAGTTAGTAATACACTGCAGAAAATCAAGGAAGAAAAAATTAAAAATAAAAAAGTAAAAATTGCCGTAGCAAAATAAAGAACTGCTCAGGACTAAAAAACTTTCCAGTTTTATCTTCCTGTAACTTCACTTCAATGGAAACAACGCATTATCCCATCATCATCATTGGCGGCGGCCCTATTGGCCTGGCTTGTGGCATTGAAGCACAAAAGGCCGGCATTGACTATCTCATTCTTGAAAAAGGTTGTTTAGTGAATTCGCTGTACCACTACCCCGCCAACATGATTTTTTTTTCTACCTCTGAGCGGTTAGAAATTGGTGATGTTCCTTTTGTGAGCAACAACCCAAAACCCACAAGGGCAGAGGGTTTAGAGTATTACCGGAGAGTAACGGATACATTCAAACTTCATCTTCATTTGTTTGAGGAAGTGCTGCAAATACAAAAAACTACAGACCGTTTTACGATCAATACATCAAAGAATCAATACACAGCACAGTCTATCATCATTGCATCGGGCTTTTATGATATCCCCTATTTGCTGCATGTAAAAGGAGAAGAATTACCAAAAGTAACGCACTATTACAAAGACCCTCATTTTTATGCATTTCAGAAAGTGCTGGTAGTTGGTGCAAACAATTCAGCAGTTGATGCAGCATTGGAAACATGGCGCAAGGGTGCAACTGTAACGATGGTGATACGTGAAAAAGAAATTGGAGAACGGGTGAAATACTGGGTGCGGCCCGATATTGTAAACCGCATCAACGAAGGATCTATCAACGTTTATTTTGAATCAACCATTCATGAAATAAAAGAACATGAAGTAATTATACAAACACCTGAAGGAATGATAACGCTGGAGAATGACTGGGTAATTGCTGCAACCGGCTATCAACCCAATCTTTCTTTTTTAAGCAGCATCGGTATTGAATTAAGCAATGATGAAATAAGGAAACCGATGTATGATGAGCAAACACATGAAACGAATGTGGACAATATTTATCTCGCAGGTGTCATCTGCGGTGGCATGAATACACATCGCCTGTTCATAGAAAACTCCAGGGAACATGCACATCAAATTGTACAATCAATTAAACTAAAACAATTCAATACTATTTTTAATGCCGTATGAAACTCCAGATATTAAAGTAAAAGGTAAGCTCGTTGATGACAATACACGCTGCACACATTATCATTCAATACTTGATATTATTGCCATCAGGTTCAAATGTTGCAATGAATACTACCCCTGTTATGAATGTCATGAAGAAGAAGCGGGGCATCAGGCA
>JBKJNM010000055.1:0-20556 GCA_046593655.1 Lacibacter sp.
CTACTTGCTTTTTAAATGATTCACTGTAATGGGAACTGGGAATGCCTGATTTTAATCTGATCGTTAATTGCTCCATGTTTGTTGACTTTGAAGTCAACTTTTTTCAGGACGAGACAATGATTAAAAAGCCCCGGCATTTATTGTCGGGGCTTTCTTTATTTTTTAAGAAACTACTTGCTATTTGCGACTGTTCATTTTTGCCAGTAATCGTAAGATTTCAAGATATAACCAAACCAACGTAACCAGCAAACCAAAAGCACCATACCATTCCATATACTTGGGTGCTCCCATGGCACTGCCCTGTTCTATCATATCAAAATCAAGAATAAGATTGAGCGCTGCAATAACAATTACTACCAGTGAAAAAATAATTCCAAACGTTGAACCGGTTGATAAAAACTCAAATCGTATTCCAAAAAAACTCAGGATCCACGTTAATAAATAAAAGAAAGCAATGCTGGCAGTAGCTACAAAAATGATGGATCTGAATTTTTCTGTTACTTTAATAATACGCAGTGTATATAAAAGATACATACTTGCAGCAACGGCAAACGTAATGAGCACTGCGTGACTGATAATGCCGGGATATTTATCCTGGAAAAGAAAATTGAAGTAAGCAGAAATGCCACCTACAAATAATCCTTCAAGAATTGCATAAGCAGGAGCAAGATATCCGCTCCATTCTTTTTTAAATACAATCACAATCGCAACAACCAATCCACCCAATGCACCGGTTAACATCAAAGGCATAATTTCTTTTCCGGCACTAAACCATTGCCACGCAAAGGCAGCACCTGCCATTACCATGAGCATCAAAAAACCAAATTTGTTCATGGTGCCACGAACGGTCATGGTTTCACCACTGTCAACCCGAATGGTTTGTTGAAATTGTTTTTCACTGAGGGCCGGGTTGCCTGATTTGAATAAAGACATGTTCTGAGGTTTGTTTAAGAAGTAAAAATAAAGATTCTTTTAAACATTCGTCTGCTTGTTATCGTTATCCTCTCTTTTCTTTAACACATTATTGAAAAGGGTTTCAGCTTCTTCTTTCAGCTTATTGGCTTTTGCTTCCAGGTCGGTTTTCAGATTTTGTTTTTCCTCATCCGTCATACTGTTATACTTAAAGATGGCATAGCCTGCTGCAGCTCCCAATAAGAAAGTGCTGACTTGTTTAATGTTGAACATGGTTATATTTTTTAATGATAAAATCAAGTTTCAATCCAAAAGTTGCTGTATGCCAATTATGCAGCCCGTTTCGATAAAGTGCACTACTATATCCCGATTAAAAAGCGTTTCAACAATCATTTAAACTGTTGCTATCCTGATATTCATAAGGCGAAACGAAAATTACAATAATCCCTGATTTTCTCCTTAAAAAAAGCAAGATTGTTGGCAGAGTAAAATTTTTTCATAGCTTGAACCCGACTAACTTTGCAACGCTATGACAAGAATACAGGAAGTACTTAACGATGTAGTGATCAAATTTGCAGGCGATAGTGGCGATGGAATGCAGCTTACGGGCAGCCAGTTTACAAACAATACAGCCTTGATGGGCATTGACCTTGCCACCTTTCCCGATTTTCCTGCCGAGATCCGTGCGCCGCAGGGAACATTGGCAGGAGTAAGTGGTTATCAGCTCCGTTTCAGCAGCGATAATATATTTACACCCGGCGATGCATGTGATGTGTTGGTTGCCATGAATGCGGCTGCTTTAAAATCAAATCTCACGGCACTGAAAAAAGGGGGAAAGATCATTGCCAATACGGATGGGTTTGATGCAAAGAATCTTCGCCTTGCTAATTATCCAGATGGAGAAAATCCATTAGAAAATGATAGCCTCAGCAATTATGAAGTCATTAAGATGGATGTTACAAAAATGACCAGGGAGGCTTTGAAGGACATGACCATGGGAATGAAAGAAAAAGACCGTGCAAAAAATATGTTTGTACTTGGTTTTTTGTACTGGATGTATAGCAGGGATATGGATAACACCATCGAATTTCTAAAAGAAAAATTTGGTAAGAAGCCTGATATCATGGAAAGCAATATCCGTGTGTTGAAAGCAGGTTATAATTATGGCGATACGACGGAAACATTTACCACTACCTATAAAGTAGAAAGGGCTAAGATGGAGCCTGGTATGTATCGTTCTATCATGGGAAACCAGGCAGTGAGTTATGGTTTGATTGCCGCCAGTCAAAAAAGCGGATTGCCATTGTTTCTCGGTTCTTATCCTATTACACCTGCCAGCGATATTTTACATGAACTTGCCAGGCATAAAGCATTTGCTGTAAAAACTTTCCAAGCCGAAGATGAAATTGCAGCTATTACCTCAGCTATTGGTGCTGCTTATGGCGGTTCATTTGGTGTTACTACCAGCAGCGGACCGGGTATTGCCTTAAAAGGAGAAGCCATGGGTTTGGCAGTAATGCTTGAAATTCCTTTGATGATTATTAATATTCAAAGGGGCGGTCCTTCAACAGGCTTGCCTACCAAAACAGAGCAGAGTGATTTGATGCAGGCCTACTATGGAAGAAATGGTGAATGCCCCATGCCCATCATCTCAGCATCTACACCAGCGGATTGTTTTGATGCGGTGTACGAAGCATTTAGAATTGCAGTACAACACATGACACCTGTTATGTTTTTAAGTGATGGCTATATTGCTAACGGTGCCGAACCGTGGATGTATCCGCAGAGTGCCGACCTTCCTGAAATAAAAGTTTCTTTCAAACTGGGATTGGATGAAGATGAACTAAAATTGCAACCATACAAACGTGATGAAAAATTAGTTCGACCATGGGCCGTTCCCGGTACGCCCGGTTTAGAACATCGTATTGGTGGTTTGGAAAAAGAGGATATTACCGGCAATATCAGTTACGAAGCCGATAACCACGAGCACATGGTAAAGACAAGACAAGCCAAAGTGGATATGATTGCTGATTATATTCCTTTGCAGAAATTAGACAGCGGTCCTGCAAACGGAAAAGTATTAGTACTTGGATGGGGCAGTACCTATGGTGCTATTAAAAGTGCCTGTGCCGAATTACAGGCGCAGGGCAAATCAGTTTCACATGCACACCTTCGTTATATCCGTCCTTTTCCAAAAAACCTTGGAGAGATACTGAAGAATTATGAAACGGTATTAATTCCTGAAATCAATAACGGGCAGTTGATCCGCATTATCCGTGATGTCTATTTTGTAGATGCAAAAGGATATAATAAGATCAAAGGTGTTCCTATTACAAAAGGAGAGATAATTGATGAGTTAGGAAAGTATTTGTAAGGAGACCTTCATATAACTAAAAGACCAGCTAAATTTTTAGCTGGTCTTTTTATTTAGTATTGTTTTTAGTGTTGAATAATTATCTGTCTTACCACGTTATGAACCCCATTTGTTACATGTACATTATACACATCGCCAGGCAAATCATGTACAGGTAAAACAATATTTTGAGTACCGGGTCCAAATTGTTTTCTTTTTCTCAATACACCAAATTTGTCATAGATTTTTATTTCCCTTATCTGCATCCATGAAGGATTATTGTAACCATTCTGCTGCATTTCCTGGATATTAACGTCAACTGATAAATTATTTGATGTTGGATTAGGACTCATTGTTACACGAAGAGGTGAACCCCCACAATTGCCATTTACTGAGCGAAATAAGAAGTTATATCCTTTATTACCGCAATCGCTTGTAAGGGAGGCGTATAATGTAATAGTTTGGCCAGGCTCAGTAAAGGAAAAGTTAACATTATTCCCGCTTTGAATCCAGGTAATGGAAGGTGAAGATGGATCACCGAGCCAACTGATAGTGCTACCGGGAGATATACTTGTTGTGAGCGCAGTTATGTTGCCAAAACAAGCATCATTCCAGTTAACATTGAAGCGTGTAGTTACACTGGCCGGTTCGGATGAATTGCTGGGTGAGTTGTACCATGCCTGCACAAATGGTTCCGCAGCTATATTAATTGTTTTTTTTATTTCCGCATCCGCACCGCAAGGGTTATTGATTTTTGCTTTTAGAATTACAGTACCTGTTCCAACTCCTTTTACAGTTACCGAATTATTGGTTGAAGAAACCAACTGCAGATTGGATGGCAATATCCATTGAACTGTTGCACCTGTTGGTGCAGGAACATCTAATGTATAAGTTGAAATGCTGTTTGTACAAATTATGTCGCTGCCGCCTGTTAAAGAAAATGCACAAATAGTTGGGCAGCCAGGCTGGCCCTTATCTATTTCCTGTATGACCCAGTTAACATTTGCCTCAGTGAGAAAAATATGTTTTTCATTTGTTTGAGGCATAAAATAACCATCGAAATTTATTTCATTATTGCACAAGAGGTTTCTGTTATCTACTCTTGTATGCCAGTTACTTACAGGTTGTTTAAAACCTAAGGCACTTACTGTAGGTATAAAACAAAACTCAGGTCTTACATTATACCAATTCTCTGTAATATTTTTTTCAGTACTCAGTCCTTTTGTTACACCGTTTTTAATACCATTTATAATTTCATTATTAACACTTCCTTGCACCGCATCCATACTCCCACGGCTGTTATTATTTGTTATCTGTTTTTCCTGTGTAATAAAACGTAATGGTTTTTTTAGAGTAATCATTGTTTTAGAAGTACGTATTGTATTTCCAGGAGCAGGGAAAAAATTATCTTCAATATCAAAGACCTTTATATTTCCCACGAACCAATTATATTTAAAGGCTTCTCCGTTTAAAAATTCTGCTCCGGGCCAATATGTGTTGCCTCCGTTGCCTACGCCATTCAACAGATTTACTTTTCTCAGGTTTACAGGAAAGCCATTTGAGCCAGGCAAACCATTGTTTTTAAGATTAGTGTAAAAAGTATTATGGAAAGCCGCAATTGAATTAAATCCATCCTCTTGCTCTATCAATTGCTGCCTCGCTGCTGTTGAACGCAGTTTTAATTCGTAGTTTCCTCTGGAATCTATGCTTTGACCAACATAACCCAAAAAACCCAAACTCTGTTGTACTGCAACAGAAATATTAGCTCCATCATGCGGGCTGTCAAAGCTTACCCATAACCTGCAGTTATGATTCATATTTGGTGTACCGAGCGATTGCTGTTTCTCCATATAGGCCAATGCATAACGGCTTACCAAACCACCCATGCTGGGGCCTACAATTACTGATTTTTCTATACTGCCGTTTGCAGCTAAAGTGGCATTTACCTGTTGTATGAGCTGTACCAATAACATAGCGTTACGTTCAATGTAATCTGAGCCCCCATCACGATAAGCAAGATTAATTGTATTATTTGTTCCATTTACTTTTACCGTTGTAGGAATATTGTCTACCATGCCTTCAATCTTACTGCCTAATAAGGGGAAGTTTAAGATGATTACATCATAACCTTTGTCCCGCAATTCGTCACCAAGACGAGTGGGTGTGCCGTTTTTTGAATATTTCAAATAATCCTTGTAAAGCTCATCATAACTTCTGTCATCCTGCGGGTCAAATCCATCAACAATAATTATAGGTTTTCGCAAAATGGGTTCACAATCATTAGATGTTGGAGTTTGAGTATGATAATAATAATGAACATCGGCATGGCTGTTAGTGGCAATTGTTTCTTCATACCCCTGGAATGGTATGGTTGAAGTAAGCAATTCATTTACAGGGTTGCAATTTACACCGATGGGATCTAATCCGGGCTCACTGTAACCAATATCCTTCACTACTATGTATTGATGGCTTATAAAGCTTGATCCGTTACTGAGGGTGATTGCAAAACGAAGCAAATGTTTACCAGCCGTTGCAAACTGAATTGTTTGTGCTGTGTTTGCTGCTAATATATATTGAATATTGGCAGTGAGGTTTGTTACAACAATATTTTGGATCGTATGGGATGTATTGTTGAGTATTAAAGAACTGCTGTATTGCAAGGCATAATTTTTATTTGCTATTACTTCTTCTGTTGCAAGCCCAGCAAAAGTTACCTGTTTACTGAAATAAGGACTCGCATTGTTGTTATCTGTTAAAATGCCATTTACTTCGCTCATTCTTCCATCGTTTAATGCATTACTGTCAATAAATCCAAACTGGTAATTAAAAGCAAGTACAGGCAGTTTTACTTCGTACAATTGTTGTTGTACAATATCTCTCATTGTTAAATAGTAATTGGGTCGTATAGTTGAATCCATTACTGCATTTTCAGAGTCATACCATGTTTGAAACAAACGACTTGCTGAAAGAGTATCCGTATTACTCCAACTACTTAAAGCACTCCATGCATAAACCCTGTCCATTAAAACACCATAAGGAATTCTGCTTGGGATTAAGCCCGTACTCAGACTGTCGAATATCTGGCTGTAACTGCGGCCATTTGCTTCAATTTCTGGAATAGATTGCTGGGCTTTTGCCATGTGGGTTTGAAAAAGTAAAATCAATAAAAGCACTGCTATGCGTTTAAAGAATGTTTTTTTCATGTCAGTTAGTTTTAGTGAAGATTAAAGTGAAAATTTTATTGATCTATATCGAAGCGGCCATCTGTGATTTTAATAACCTGCCCGTTACCGTTAACAGCTTCCATTTCAAAGGTGCCTGCTAATATTGTAAAACCTCGCAATGGGTTTATTGTAGCATTTGTAAATTTTATGTTTACAATTCCTTTGTACACATCATTTGTTTGGTAAAAATTTGAATTGCCTGGAATGGTCCCATCTGAATTATCCTGAAAAATTCCATTATATGTAGTATTGGCCAAAGTGTAATGAAGACCGATATTACCAGAGTACTTAATGGTGATACGGAAATAAAATTTCAAATTACTATTAGAAGCTCCAATATCAATCGATGTATCGCTAAACGGCCCCCCCCCCCATACATGCTGATTAGTGAGTAACCCGCTTTTTCCACTTGCAGTATAAACCTTACCATTTATTTTAAAGCCAAGTGTATTGGCACCTGTTTGTGTTTCGGCTGGCAATTGCGGTTCGTTGTTTTCTTTTTTACAGTTACTTCCTGTAAGTGTTGTAATAGCTGTAAGCCAAAAAAGAATAAAGAATGTTTTTTTCATTGTGTTAAGGTTTAAAGATTACGGCCTATATCGAAGCGGCCTTCTGTTATTTTAATAATCTGCCCATTTGCATTAACAGCTTCCATTTCAAATGTACCGGCAACGATGGTACTTCCACGCAAGGGATTAATGCTGCCATTTGCGAATTTGACATTTACAATCCCTTTGTATATATCATTGGTCTGATAAAGATTTGAATTTCCAGGAATGGTTCCATTTGAATTATCCTGAAAAGTTCCATAATATGTAGTATTGGGTATGGTGTAGTGAATGCCGGCATTTCCCGTATACTTAATTGCAATTACTAATTCAAATTTCTGAATGCTGTTTGAAGCCCCAATGACTATGGCAGTATCACTGTAAGGCCCGCCTCCCCATACACTTTCATTTGATAGTAATCCTCCTTTCCCACTTGCTCTAAATGCTTTTCCGTTAATTAAGCAACCAAAAGTATTAGCTCCTGTTTGTGTAGCGGGTGGCAGTTTGTCAAGTTCAGAGAGTTTATTCTTTTTACAGCCGCTATTTAATGATGTAGTGATAACTGCAAACCAAATAAGCAATAAGATTTGATGTTTCATATATTTAGTTTTACTTGATTTTAATCTCATATTTAAAAGCTAATGCCAATACTTAGTCCTACAGGAATATTTAAATAAACATTTTCTTCAAAACTGTTAAAAGCAGAAGTATTAAAATATAGCCGAAAGATTGCTTTTTTATTTTTTAATGGTTGTACCCTGTAACCAATCAAAGGAAAGATGAAATACTTTTTCTGAGTTTTACCATAAACATAAGTACCTCCTAATCCAACTTCCAGAAAATGCCTCTTTTTCCCAACATTAGCACTAAGATGGTGCGGGAATGTGATAAACTTTTGCGATTCAGGAAAAGTACAATCCCCAAAAAAACATATTTGTATCTCTGATTGATGACCAACACCAATGTTACCTGACAGAAAGAAATAAGGTGAAATTATTTTTATCCGTTCATAATTAACTGAAACCAGCGAAACATCGCCAAAGATGTTAACGTAAATATTATTTAAAGGCCTGCTTTGGATTACAGGTGCTTTACCCTGGCCAGATGAAGAAAAGCTATTAGTTAAAGTAAGTACTAAAACCATGCTTTGCATCAACCTTTGTTTTAAAAGGTCCCTTTTATTAAAATAGTTCCACTTAATAAAGCATAAAAGCATGTTGCTAAAGTACAATCTGCAACAATCCAGTTTTCAGCTATTATTCTCCTTTTACGATAATTTGCCTACCTGTTTTCTCGTTTTGCGATAATTATTGATCAACAAGCAACTGTTTTATACTTTTACGATACAAAACTGGAAATATCTTTTTTTACTAAAACATTTAATATGGAACAACTTCAGGTTGCTTTTTTCAACCGTTTATCAAGAAAACTTACAGATAATAAAAAGTTAGCCGATGAAATAGTGAATGTTCTTGGCGTGAGTAAAAGTGAAGTATATAAAAAACTTACCGGTAAAACATTGCTCACTTTACCACAAATTCAAAAACTTTGCGATCATTTTAAAACAGGCTTTACTATCCAGGGAAATGAAAACAGAGCAAATTCTAATATTAGTTTTACTCCTTTTCATACGGGCAAGGTTGCTGTAAAAGATTATATCAACAGCTTAGAAAAATTTCTAAGCACAATTGCATCTGCAAAAGTTTCAAAACTTACTTGTGCTACTGATGATGTTCCCATCTTTCATCTCTTTCAATATCCTGAACTCACTGCTTTTAAACTGCATTTCTGGCAAATGCGGGTTATTGAACAGGCCCCTTTTAAATTAAATATGAGCAATTGGGGTTCTGATGTTCTGCGACCGGCTTCAAAACTCCACGACCTTTATAAAACCATACCAAGTGTGGAAGTTTGGACAAAGACAAGTTTACTGAATACATTAGACCAGATTCGGTACGCTGCAGAATCTAAAATAATAACAGATAAAAAACTTGGTACGTTAATATGCAAGCAATTGCGTTCAGCACTTGCTGATATTGAGGTGTATGCCATCAACAGAAACAAATCAACAAACAAAGCAGTATCATTCGACTGGTATTTTTATGACATTATTGGTACCATTACTTATTTAGCAGAAATGGATGGCGAGCTGAAAACTTTTATCCGGTTTAATACATTTAATACTATCCATGAAGAGAATGGTCCGCTTTGTACAGAAGTAAAATACTGGTTGGGAAATTTAATTAAAGATGCTACTGGTTTTAGCGGACAGGGTAGTGTGCAAAGAAATAAATATTTAGCAGCAGCTTATGACGAGTGTGATGAGATGGCTGAACTTTTCTGAAAACTTAAATGCCAGAGACTTTTATTTTATGCCTAATTTCTTGCAAAATATTTGCAAACTTGCTGCAAGGCGCATTCTCTGCATTTAGGGTTACGGGCCAGGCAAGTGTAACGTCCGTGCAGTATCAACCAATGATGTGCTTTATGAATGAGTTCTGTTGGAAAATGTTTGATCAATTCTTTTTCAACTGCTAACGGAGTAGTAGCTGTTGGCTTTACCAGTCCAATACGCTTACTTACACGAAATACATGTGTGTCAACAGCCATATTGGGTTGTGCATCTATCACCGATGTAATGACGTTGGCTGTTTTTCTTCCTACACCCGGCAGTGTTATGAGTTCATCAACAGTTAAAGGAACTTCTCCTCCAAACTCTTGCATGAGCTTCTGTGCCATACCAATTAAATGCTTGGTTTTATTGTTGGGATAGGAAATACTTTTAATGAGGGGAAATAATTCATCCACAGTTGTTTTACTGAGGGCTTCTGCCGTGGGGAATTTTTCAAAGAGGACGGGGGCAGTTAAATTGACCCTCTTGTCGGTGCATTGAGCACTGAGGATAACAGCAACTAATAGCTGATATGGGCTATCATAGATCAACTCTGTTTCTGCATCAGGGGCATGCGTAGAAAAATACTCAATAACTGTTTGGTAACGTTCTTTGGTTGTCATTCGGCAAATTGAATGACGGCGAAATTAGTGAAAGAATGGCTGGAAGAATTAATGCTTTTCAGCTACTTCTTTATTCGCATATTTCAGCACTTTCAAAACAGATTCAGTTCGGGGTGAAAATGTAAATTTCGTCAGTCGGTGAGCGGCTTTTTTGATCACTTCAAATTTCTCACGCAGTGTCCAGTCCTGCGCCATAGCCTTCTCTATCGCTGCTGATTCTTCCGGGGTTGTTTCTTTGTAGAGATATTGTAACAAATCTTCTGGTGTAAAATTATGTGACATAAGCAATCCTTTTAGTTGATAATGGGGCTTTTCAGAGGATGCTTTGTTTTAAAACGTTGTTTAAAGACTTGTATTGTACGGGGGAGATGTTTTTATTCTTTAAAAAGGAAAATATCTTCATTATCCTTTTTCATATAATACTTCTCTCGGGCAATTCTTTCGTAGGCTGAAGGGTCTGTTTTCCGCTTTTCCAGTTCCGTTTTAGCGGCTTCAATCTTCTGGTCGAAATAGGAGGTATTTGTTGTTAATTCACTCAGCTTTTTATAACGGCTGATCTGGGTAATAAAATCGTTTCGATCTATAAATAACATCCATACTGCAAAGCCAACAATGGTGAGAAGGTATTTGTTTCGTAAGATGGATGGTATTTGTAATAATAGTTTCATTTTTTAAAGTTTAACGTTCAAACGTTTACAGTTGAAGGTGATCAAGCAACCTTCAACTGTAAACCTGAAACTTTGAACGGTTACTTCCCAAATTTAATTCTTCCTTTTGGATAAATAGCATTCTCGCCCAGCATTTCTTCAATGCGGATCAGTTGATTATATTTTGCCATCCGGTCAGTACGTGAGGCAGAACCTGTTTTAATTTGTCCGCAATTCAATGCAACTGCCAGATCAGCAATGGTGGTATCTTCTGTTTCACCACTTCTGTGACTCATGATAGAAGTAAAGCCGGCATTTTGTGCCATCTGCACTGCATTGATGGTTTCAGTAACTGTTCCTATCTGGTTTACTTTTACAAGAATGCTGTTGGCAATTCCTTTATCAATACCATCTTTCAAACGCTTTACATTGGTTACAAATAAATCATCACCTACCAACTGACACCTGCTGCCCACTGATTCAGTTAATTTTTTCCATCCATTCCAATCATCTTCTGCCATTCCATCTTCAATGGAAACAATAGGATATTTATTTACCCAATCCGTCCAGTAAGCAACCATTTCATCACTGCTGATGACTTTGCCGGGATTGCTTTTATAAAATTTATAGGTGTTGGTTGCTTCATCATACATTTCACTTGCAGCGGCATCCATGGCAATACCAATTTGTTCGCCTGCCTTGTAACCAGCAGCAGTAATGGCTTCCAGCACTGTTTCAATTGCTTCTTCATTACTTTTTATTTCAGGAGCAAAACCACCTTCATCACCCACATTCGTACTATATCCTTTTTTCTTTAATACCGATTTTAACGTATGAAATATTTCAACACCCCAACGTAAGCCTTCGCTGAAAGAAGATGCGCCTACAGGAATGATCATGAATTCCTGGAAATCAATTTTGTTATCAGCATGTGCACCACCGTTCATGATATTCATTAACGGCATCGGCAATACTGTACTGTTTACACCACCGAGATAACGGAATAATGGTAATCCACTTTCTTCTGCTGCTGCTTTTGCAACCGCCATACTTACAGCTAATGTTGCATTAGCACCGAGGTTGGCTTTGTTTTCAGAACCATCAATTTTAATGAGCAATGCATCAATAAATGCCTGGCGTGTAACATCAATACCAATTAGTTGATCAGCAATAACATCATTTACATTTTGCACAGCCTTTAATACACCACGTCCGAGATATATACTTTTATCGCCATCACGAAGTTCAACGGCTTCATGTTTTCCGGTACTTGCACCACTTGGTACAGCAGCACGGCCAAGAATGCCATTATCCGTTATTACGTCTACTTCAACAGTGGGGTTACCACGGCTGTCGAGAATTTGTCTTGCGTGAATGTCTGCGATGAAACTCATTGTATTCAGTTTGAAGTTTAAGATGATAGTCCGAAAAGTAAGAAAGACCGGAAGTCCGGAAGACGGCAGTTGTAGTGCGTCTTTTTTACAGGAAAAATTTCTTTCGGACTTTCTGACTCCTGTCTTTGCTAACTTTCTTATTTCGCTGCAAAGAAAAGACATTCAGGGTCAGCAACAAAACACACTTCACATTGAAATGATTATTTTTAAGTACAACAAACGATTGTATGGATACAGGAATGATCAGTTCTATTGCAATGGGCATTGCACTTAGTGCATGTTGCGGTTTCAGGGTTTTTGTACCCATGTTAGGTGCAAGTCTTGCCGGCTACCTCCATTGGTTCAGTTTGCCTGCTGATATGCAATGGATCGCCAGCCTGCCTGCGCTCATTTGTTTTGCAACAGCGGCCATACTTGAGATCGGTGCCTATTATATTCCTTTTGTAGATAATTTATTGGATACAATCGCCACTCCCCTTGCTGTTGTTGCAGGTACAGTATTGGCAGCGTCTTTTTTACCGATTGGGGAATTCAGTCCTTTTGTAAAATGGATATTGGCATTGGTTAGTGGTGGAGCTGCAGCAGGAACCGTTCAATTAGGAACGGGGTTGATGCGTTTGTTTTCCAGTAAAACAACCGCAGGCATGGGAAATGCAGTTGTTTCAACAGGTGAAAATGCTGCTGCTGTTGGAGGAACAGCTTTGGCTTTTGTAATACCGGTTGTGATTGCTCTGATGATGTTGTTGTTGATTGGATGGATTGTGAAGAAAGGGGTGGGGAGGATGAGGGGTTGATGTCTGTTCACCTGAAAGGTGACTGCACATCATTAAGGAAAGGAAAGTAGTTTTGATGGATGTCTGTTCACCTGAAAGGTGACTGCACATCTAAAACGTAAGGGGCATTTATTCTAAAAAACTTACTATTATAATAACAAGTTGTACTGTCACCCTTCGGGTGAACAGGCAACTACTTTATATTTATTTTACTATAAACTACATGAGCTATTTAACAGAAAACATCTATCATCTGTATAATAGGAGTATCAATAAGGAACTACTCTTTAAGGATGAGAAAGACTATCTAAGATTTCTTGAAATAACAAGAAAGCATTTAGGTTTGAAATGCTGTATTCTTGGCTGGTGTTTTATGCCGAATCATTTTCATTTTTTGATTTATACAAATGATGACAGTATTCAAAAAATAAAAGTTGGAGGATTAGATTTACAGGCGTTGCAAAATGGGATCCGCAACTTGTTGAGCAGTTATTCGAAGTATTTCAATTTTCGTTATAACAGGAAGGGAAATCTTTTTCAGCAAAAATCAAAGTATAAAGAAGTGCCCACTGATGGAATACAAGTGTTGCATTATATTCATCAAAATCCCTGGAAGGCAGGAATTGTTACAAAAATTGAGGACTGGGTTTTTTCTTCCTTCAATGATTTTGCAGGGTTTCGAAATGGAACTTTGTGTAATCTTCAACTGGCAATTCAACTGCTGGGTATTCAACAACAATCTTTTTATAAAGAAAGTTATAGCTCTGTTTCTATGGATACAATTATAAAATTGGGTTTGGAGCAATGAAATAAAAGTGGTGTACAGTCACCCTTCGGGTGAACAGACACCGGTTAAGCAGTTAAACTCCTGAACACATCTTCCAGAGAACTGCTATCACTTCTTATAGATAAAATGTTTAAATTCTTTTCTAAAGAGATGGTAAGTAATTGTTTTTTTAATTCTTCGGGATTATCCGTTTTAAACTTCCAGGTAGTATTGTTAATGCGAGTGCCATTTTGAATTTGGCTGAAGATGGTTTCGTCTACATCTTCTTTCAATTCAAGGATAACTTCTCCTGCATGTACTTTTTTCAACAAGTGCGATAATTGATCGTCTGCCACAATTTTTCCTTTATTAATAATAATTACCCTGTCGCAAATAGCCTGCACTTCCTGTAAAATATGCGATGAAAATAAAACTGTTTTGTTTTGCCCCAGTTGTTTAATCACTTCTCTTATTTCAATAATCTGGTTGGGATCAAGCCCACTTGTTGGTTCATCCAGGATCAACACTTCAGGATCATGAATCAATGCAGCTCCCAAACCCACCCGCTGCTTATAACCTTTTGAAAGCTGACTGATCTTTTTATGTGCTTCGGGAGTTAAACCAACCTGTTCAATTGTTTTTTGGATTTTTATTTTTGGATTTTCTACACGATGAACTTCAGCAATAAATTCTAAATACTCTCTCACATACATTTCATAATACAATGCATTGCTCTCGGGTAAGTAGCCGATTTTTTGTTTGATATGGATGGGATGTTCTTTTACATCTTCATCGCACACAATTGCATTGCCTGATGTGGGTTGCAGGTAACCGGCGATCATTTTCATGGTAGTGCTTTTGCCTGCACCGTTGGGCCCAAGAAAACCAACAATCTCCCCTTTATTCACTTTAAATGAAATTCCGTTCACTGCTTTTTGCTCACCGTAAATTTTTACCAGGTTCTTTACCTCAATGGACATGCTGCTGAGTTTGTATCAAAAATAAAAGAAAAAAATCGGGAAGGTTCAATCATTAATAAATGACCTGTACCGTTCCTTTTTGGTTATATACTTTACCATTGCGTTTGTATTGTATCATCCAGGTATATAAACCAGGAAGCGCCTTCTGATTGTTGATAGTGCCATCCCATCCATTACTGAGTGAGGTAGAAGTAAAGATCATTTGCCCCCAGCGGTTAAAGATTTTGAAATTATATTCTTCTACCTGAAAGAATGCTTTTGCAAACAAGATGTCATTCAACCTGTCTTTGTTGGGTGTAAATGCATTCGGTACAAAAATCATGTCTGCACAATCTTTATAATCAATCACTATATCATCCGTTGCAACACCACAACTATTTCCTACAGCCACAAAATATGTTCCGGCACGGGTAACTGTAATAGAAGAATCTGTGCTGTTCGTACTCCACAAATAGGCTTCGGCCAATGGGTGAGTTGCATTCAAAATCACGGGCTCATTGTAGCAAAGTGAAGTATCAATGCCAAGGTTGACAGTGGGAGTGAAGTTCCTGGTAATAGCAAAACTATCAATGCGGGTACAAACAGCATTTCTTGTTAGCAGAGTGTATGTTCCTGTAGTTGATAATGTGCGTTGCGATGAATTGTTACCATCGTTCCATAAATAAGCGGTGGCCGTTGGTTGCTGCGCATCAACAAAAAGTGTTTGCGCATCACAAAGCACCGTGTCAACCGGGATAGTTCTTTGTAATTGATTGGCTTGAACAGTTGCCGCAAGTGACGCTGTGCTGTTGCACCCGCCATTGGTGATTATATACAGTGTATATGTTCCAGCATCTGTTCCAGCCGCATTGGGTATGAGCAATGTATCATTGTTAACCGAGAAATTAAAGGCGGCTTTCTTCCATAAATATTGCAGTGCACTGGCATTTGTTGAAATACGGAGTGTATCTTTTTCACAAACAGGTTGGTTGCTTTGTAATACCGGAACAACAGGTGCATATACATTGAGCGGAATCAACGGAGAAACGGAGCGGCAATTTGTTGAGTTGATAAAGCCGGTTTCTGCAACCAGCAAACGATAAGTGCCGCTATTGCTGACCTGTGCATTATTGATTGTATGATTTGCTGTTATTGCCCCCGGAATATTAACCCATCCGGTGCCATTGTTGAATTGCCATTGATATACAGGGTTGAGATAAAATCCACTGGCAACATTTCCTGCAAAAGCTATATTGGTACCGGCGCAGGTATTGCTGCTGTTTTGATAAGTGCCGTTTACAACTGGTGCAATGGCGGGGCCGCATAAGGTAAATTCAATATCATCCAAACAAAGATCATTTCCCTGTCCGCCCGGTTGATTATTAAAGATGCGGAGGATAACAGCATTTTCACCTACAGGTAATGAAAAATTAAATCCGTATTGCGACCATGTAAATGAAGTGAAACGTGGAATGGCAGGTGTAATAAAACTTGCCAGTATGGTTCCTGAAACAGCACTGCTGATCTCAAAACGAAGCACCGGATCAAGCGGAACATTAGAACCAAGTATAATGAGGTTGGCAGCCCAGGCAGAAAAATAAAGTTGTGAACCGGAGCAGAGATTATCAACCCGGGTTTCATAAAATTTGCCGGCAGTAAAATCGGCATTCACAATCATCATGTTTCCACCAGAATGATCATTACCCACATGCCAGGCACTAAAGTGTGGTTGGCCATTTCCGATTTGCCCTGTTGTTTTCCTGATGCCATATTCTCCGTCATTGATTAGATCAAGTGAGTCAAAAGTGTAAGTTGTTATACCGGGTGCTAGCCTGGGGCCGGTTAAAGGAGAATTAATGCCACCACCAAAATTTTCAACAAATAAGACATTCCCTGAACATTGAGCTAACCCATTCTTGTTCAGTGAAAACAAACAAACAATCAATAAAAAGAAGATGGGAATTGATTTCTTCATCGTGTAATAAATGGCGCTAAAAATAGCGATAAATGTAAATCAAAAGCCCTTGTTGAAAAACAAGGGCTTGATAAAAAACCAACCATATGAACAGACATCGAACTAACCAATAGGGTAAGGTTCTAGTTCTTTCAATTAAAAGACCAAACCAGAATAAGTTTCGCTGCTTAAGGGGAAATATTTTTAATCTTCCAGCTCATTTGAACTGCCGGGTAAATGATCATATTCACCCTTGAAAGCATAATATCCAAAAATCACTATTCCAATAGCAATGGGTATAAACACAGCAACAAAAACGCCCCATTGAATTTTTGTGTCGATGTTTGGTTTGGCGGCAATTTCATCTAAGGCCGTTTTGATCAGGTAGAAACTGGCCAGTGGGCCCGAAGCCATCCAGATTATGCCTGCCAATCGTTTTATTTTATTCATAAAGTTGTGTTTAGTCATTTACGTTCGGGTCAATCTTATTATTAATATACAAAGCCCCGATGATCATACATACAAAAGCAATAATGATGGGATACCAAAGCCCTACCAACATATCTCCTGTATAAATAGTGGTGAGTAAGGTGGCAATGAAAGGCGTTAATCCGCCAAACACACCATTACCGATATGATAAGGTAGGCTCATAGAAGTGTAGCGGATCTTTGTTGGAAACATTTCTACCAGGAAAGCGGCAATTGGTCCATACACCATCGTAACAAATACAATCATAAGCCAAACAAGAAAAATGAATTTGATGTATTTCTCCACCCCAAGCTTCTTGTTGATGAAAGTAGGATTTGCATCTGCATAGATGGACTGAACAACACCCTGGCGAAGGGTATCCGTTTCAATTTTTGTAAAGCTCGTTCCGTAATGATTTTTGTATTGTGTTTTTACCTGCTTTAATTGAAGGTTATTTTCATTTGCAACAGTTGTATCGGATTGAATTAAAACCAAATCCTGTTTCATCCATTCTTTTGCATTGGTATCTTTTACAAAAACAGAAAAAAGCGGCCGATAAAATAAAATACCTGCCAGCATTCCTGCAAGCATAATCCACTTTCTGCCGATCTTATCGCTCAGGCTTCCAAACACAACAAAGAAAGGTGTTGCAAACACAATGGCCCACAACACAATCATCCTGCTTTGATCAAAATCTAAACGACATTGATTTTCTAAAAAGCTTTGTACATAAAATTGACCCGTGTACCAGATCACACCTTGCCCCATGGTGGCACCAAACAATGCCAACAACACCATTTTTAAATTGGCTTTATGACCAAAACTTTCTTTTAAAGGGTTGATAGAAACATTGCCTTCTCTCTTTAATTTTTCAAACAAAGGCGATTCGTTCATTTTTAAACGGATGTAAATAGAAACTACCACCAACAAAATGGAAACAAGAAAAGGAATTCGCCAACCCCAATCATTGAATTTGGCAATTGATTTTGTAAGATCAGGATCAAGATTATGCCGGGTTAATAAGATTACAGCAAGTGAAACAAATAATCCTAGTGAAGCAGTGGTTTGTATCCAGGAAGTATAAAACCCTCTTCGGTTTGAAGGAGCATGTTCTGCCACATAAGTTGCCGCACCACCATATTCACCACCCAAAGCAAGTCCCTGTAATAAACGTAAAACCAAAACAATGATTGGTGCAGCAAAGCCAATGCTTTCATAACTTGGCACCAATCCAATACCGAATGTTGCACCTCCCATAATAATAAGTGTAAGCAGGAAAGTATGTTTGCGGCCAATCAAATCACCGAGTCTTCCAAATACCAAAGCACCAAACGGTCGAACAATAAACCCCGCAGCAAAAGTTGCCAGTGTGCTGAGCAATGCCGCCGTTGGATTTGTTTTTGGAAAAAACTGGCTGGCGATAACGGTAGCGAGACTTCCGAAAATATAAAAGTCGTACCACTCAATGAGTGTTCCTAATGAAGAAGCGCCGATTACTTTCCAGATTCCTTTGTTTTGGCTCATTGTTTTAAATTAATGAATTGTGGTTTTCTTTACTTCACTAAATTGTGTTTTCAAAGAAAGGTAATAAATCAATCATGAGTTATCCATATCAAATAAAATCTTACGACGAGTATAAAGCGGCATATAAAAAAAGTGTTGATGATCCTGAAGGCTTCTGGGCAAACATTGCAGAACACTTTCAATGGAAAAAGAAATGGGATAAAGTGCTGGAGTGGAATTTTACTGAACCGAAGATAGAATGGTTTAAGGGAGCTAAACTCAATATCACTGAAAACTGTATTGATCGCCATCTGGAAAAACTCGGCGATAAGCCAGCCATCATCTGGGAGCCCAATCATCCTGATGAACGTGTTCGTGTTGTTACTTACAACCGTTTGCACAAACGTGTTTGCCAGTTTGCACAAGTACTAATTAACAACGGAGTGAAGAAAGGTGATCGTGTTTGTATTTACATGGGCATGGTTCCTGAGTTGGCATATGCAGTGTTAGGTTGCGCAAGAATTGGTGCTATTCATAGTGTGATCTTTGGTGGTTTCAGCGCACAAAGTATTGCTGACAGATTGTATGATGCACAGGCAGAATTTATTATTACATGCGATGGTGCTTATCGTGGAGGAAAAGATATTCCATTGAAGAGTGTAATTGATGATGCACTCATCGGCAACAGAACAATAAAAAAAGTAATTGTTTATACAAGAACAAGAACTCCTGTTTCTATGCTTAAAGGAAGAGATGTGTGGTGGGAAGATGAAATGGAACATGCAGAACAACAGGTAGAAAAAAACGGAGTGGTTTCTTTTCCTGCTGAAGAAATGGATGCGGAAGATCCGCTCTTTATATTATATACTTCAGGCAGCACTGGCAAACCAAAAGGTGTGGTACACAGCAGTGCAGGATATATGATCTGGACAACTTATACATTCGTCAACACATTTCAATATAACCCCGGAGATATTCATTTTTGTACTGCTGATATTGGCTGGATTACCGGGCACAGTTATATTTTGTATGGTCCGTTAAGTGCAGGTGCAACATCGGTGATGTTTGAAGGCATTCCTACATGGCCCGATGCAGGTCGCTTCTGGGATATTGTTGATAAGCACAAGGTGAACATTCTTTATACTGCACCAACAGCTATCAGAAGTTTGATGAGTTTTGGTTTAGATCCATTGAAAGGAAAAGATCTTTCTTCCTTAAAAATATTAGGCACAGTTGGTGAACCCATCAACGAAGAAGCCTGGCATTGGTACGATCAACATATTGGCAAAAAGAATTGTCCGATAGTGGATACATGGTGGCAAACAGAAACCGGTGGTTGTTTGATCAGCAATCTTGCAGGAGTTACACCTGCCAAACCAAGTTGGGCAACCTTACCCATGCCCGGGGTACAACCTGTTTTGGTTGATGAGAACGGGAAAGAGGTAAAAGAGAAAGATGAACATGGTTTTCTAAAAGGGAATCTTTGTATTAAAGCACCGTGGCCTGCTATTCTTCGAACAACCTATGGAGATCATGAACGTTGCCGCACCAATTATTTTGCAACCTATGAAAATCTATATTTCACAGGTGATGGAGCATTAAAAGATGAAAATGGTTTTTACCGAATTACAGGAAGAGTAGATGATGTGTTGAATGTAAGTGGTCATCGTATTGGAACGGCAGAAGTTGAAAATGCGATCAATATGCATGCGGGGGTAGTGGAAAGTGCAGTGGTTGGTTATCCGCATGATATTAAAGGACAGGGCATTTATGCTTATGTCATCTATGGACATATGCATGGCGATGAAGAGCTCACAAGAAAAGATATCCTGCAAACAATTACCCGTGTCATTGGTGCTATTGCAAAGCCCGACAAGATCCAGTTTGTAACAGGTTTACCAAAAACAAGAAGCGGAAAGATCATGCGTCGCATCCTGAGAAAAATTGCAGAAGGTGAAGTTGCCAACTTCGGAGATACCTCTACCTTACTTGATCCGGGAGTGGTTGAAGAAATAAAAAACGGAAAATTATAAAAGGAA
>JBKJNM010000074.1:0-5048 GCA_046593655.1 Lacibacter sp.
GCTAAAAAACAAATTCAGGAAATGAAAGAGGCAATTACATCCCCTCTTTTGGAAGCCTTAGCAAATGGACGAACAATTTCTGAAGTTAAAATTGAAAATATATCCGATAAGGAAGTAAAAGATATTAAAATTGATTTATCATACTTCACAACATGGTAAAAAACAACAGCTTGTATTAACCAAATTATTGTTCAGCCAAACCATAAAAAACATCAAAATTTATTTGGTTTTTTTACACAGTTCATCTTGTGCGTTCGTGCTATTCTCGCTATGAAAAACTTTCGTCAGAATTAAGCGGAATGTTATGTTTATTTGCCGGAATAAAAATATGGAAAGATGCTCCTATGCCTTCTTCTCCGTCAGCTTCTATAAATCCATCATGAGCTTCTGCAATTTTCTGGCAGATGGAAAGACCAATTCCTGTTCCACTGTATTGCTGTCCATGAAAACGTTGAAACATTTTAAACAAGTTTTTTTTATAAGCTGGGTTAAAACCAATACCGTTATCGGCCACGGTAATTTTATAATAATCATGTTCACTATTGGGCATTGTGAGCTTCATGTTTTTCTTATCAACTAACTGGCTGTTGATGATTATAACAGGTGCCCTGTCTTGTTGGGTAAATTTTAACGAATTGTTTATAAGGACTTCAAATAACTGCTTTATCAAAAACCTACTGCCTTGTATCACCGGCAGATTTGCCCATTGCAACCTTCCCTTTTCATCAATGCTTTCTTTGAGGTCGGCATGTATTTCGTCAAGTATCACGTTTAAATCACAATTCACAAATTGTTTTTCTTCATTTATAACTTTATTATAGGAGAGCATGGCATCAATCAGGTTTTGCATGCGGACTGCCGAACTTTGCATGCGATGGATGTTTTTTATTACCAATTCAGGTATTTCTGTCTGATGCTTTTGTAAAATTGAAGCATAAATTTGAATTTTGCGAAGCGGCTCTTTTAAATCGTGAGTGCTTATCCAGTGCATATTGGCAAGTTCTTCGTTGGCTTTTTTCAGCCTTTCGTACAGGTTCAGGTAGCGGCTTTCTTGCTCCTGCATGTTTGTCAAATGAAGCTGGTGCTGAAAGTAGGAGCGGATGACGGAAACTGCATTGATTTCGGGTTTTTGCCATGCTGGACTTTGGCCTTTAACGCACTCTTTCCACAAAACAAAAGACTTGCGGGGGGTATGGCTTTGGTTTTCCGCATCTATGTTCATTGGTTTTGTTGGATCACCACCCCAGTTAACTGTTTTTTCCACCTCCTGCCTTATCCAGGCTATGCCATTTTTAGTTTCCGTGCCTATTGGCAGGTAAACCACACCGGCAACCTGGCTGCCTAAGCCACTAGCTTGGGGATAGCTGTCGGCAAGTTTTGAAGTTTGAAAAATGCCTCGATCAATTGAAGTGTTAAGCCAGTTCATTAAACCATTTAATTTTTCATCTTGTGGCAGCAGGCCATGTTTATAAAAGGTTTCATTGTAAGCAATTACCACGGCATCTGCATTCAACAGGTTTTTTAATTGAACAAGGGTCTGTTCTTGTACCAGACTTTGCTCGCTGACTGACATTATTTTACGCAGGTCATCCAATTTTTTTTCTGTTTCTTTTACAAGCTCAAATTCATCAGCCACTTGGCGCACATCAATTTGAGATGAAAGAAAAACACCTTGCAGGTGTGCCGCCAGCCGAACGTGGTAAGGAATGTGTTTGGGTTCATAATGATGGCAGGCAATCAAGCCCCATAGCTTGCCCTGGTAGATAAGAGCTATGGTGAAAGTGGCACCAACACCCATGTTAATTAAATACTGAATATGCATAGACGAAAAGCTGCGCAGCGTGGAAAGACTAAGGTCTAAACTTTTATTATCTGCATTTTCATCTAAAGCATAAAGCGGCACATTGGTTGCCTGCACATTGGCAAGCATCCGTATGCGGTTTAGTAAAAACAATTCTCGTGCCTGCACCGGAATATCGGTGGCCGGGTAATGCAAACCTAAAAAAGGCTCAATGCTGTCTATCCTGCTTTCGGCAAATACCTGCCCATTGTAATCCTTGTCAAATCGGTAAATCATTACCCTGTCGTATCCGGTAATCTTTCTTGTTTCATCTGCCACATCCTGACAAAGCATTTGCAGGTTGTTGGTTCTTTCCGTAGAGTAAGCAAACCGTTCTGTTTGAAAAAAAAGGTCGGGCAGTTCAAATCCTTCCGTGCTAAAAGGTTCAAACTCCATTACCATATTTTCTTTTGTAGAAAAGGCGGTAATGTGAAAGCTTTGATTGCCCACTCTAAAAGCAAAAGGCTTCACTACATTTTCTGTTTTTGCAGTATAGGTAGCAAGAGAATCCGCATCTTCTTTATTTAAAAATTCAGAAAAAGGCTTGCCAAGAATTTGGTTTAGCGGCTTGCTAAAAAGAGTAGTGCAGTTTTCGCTGCAATACTGAATGGTGTTATCGGTTTTATTCAAAGCCAGCATATAACCATAAGGCTGTATGGTGCCTGGAATGTGAATGGGTTCTGCTTCGCAATTGGTAATGGTTACGTTGTCTTTATTGGTAAGATTTTTAAGATTCATGTTGTATAATTTTTAATGAAGTGTAGTTAAACCAATGCTGGAGGATGCTGAAAGTTTGTGATGCACTTTCAATAACTTCTTCTTCCATGCTGGATGACGCAAGGCAAAATGCCTGTAAAAAATATTTCCAAAAGCTACCAATTTTTGAGCCGTAAGCTGTAAAATAACTGGCTTTTCCCGCTAAAGCTTCAATACCTAATGTTGTTTGTAAATGTTTGAAAATTACAACCCCACCTAAAATTGATCCTTCAAGTACATACATGCCGCCAAGTGCTGTTGCATTTGAATAATAGACTTCTGAAAAAAATACATCGGGTATAGAAGCAATACCTGCTTCGTCAATGCCAAGCGAATTGAGATCGGAAACAATTAAATGTGTTTTGCGTCTTTCTTCTATGTCGGTAATGCTGTGTTGAAGCATCGGAAAAACAATGTTTTCAAACCCTTTTACAAAACCATAAAGCAAAGAAAGGTAAGCCACATAGTCAGCAACGGTTACCTGCGGGCCAAGCAAGTTTTTTGAAGCCGTAGTTTGCTCAAGCAAGCTATGTTTAAGTGATGTGCGGCTGCGCAAGCTTTGTAAAAATGTATCCATTTTGATGTTATTATTTGTGCGTTATTTTATTATACTCTCTGCCAGTCTTTTTGCAAACATGCTGCAATGGCGTTTTTAAAATCACCATAGTTAGATAGTTTTACCATGTAAAAATCAGCCCCTTTATCATAAGCAGCTTTCATTTGATCTTGGTGAGAAGAAGTGGAAAATATAATTACTTTGATATCTTGCCAACGTTGATTTGCTCTAATTTCCTCTAAGCAAACCATTCCATTTTTTAATGGCATGTTGAGGTCTAAAAAAATAATCTCTGGAAGAACTTCTGTCTGCTCCAGGTTTGTCATCAACTCTTTGCCATTGACAGCTACCTCCAAGCTTATGTCAAATGCAAGATCTCTCAACACATATTTAAAAAGGTCAACATCTTCCGAGTCATCTTCGGCCATCATTATTGTTTTTACATTCATATTACCTTTTTTTTATAAATTTAACTGCACTTGTTTGGATTTTTTTATCACGAGTTTTCAAAAAAAAAATATTTTGTTTTTCTTATCAAATGGTTTATGTCGCATTCATTTGTCTAAAATTATTTCGTTAAATATTTCCATCGGGCTTCTGTAATCCAGGGTTCTTCTTGGTCGTTCATTTAATTCATCCTGCACAAATTGCAGTCGATCTTTTGAAATAACACTAAGGTCTGTTCTTTTTGGGAAGTATTGTCTGAGTAAACCGTTTGTATTTTCATTTTTTGGTCGTTCCCATGGACTATAAGGATGAGTAAAATAGACCTGGACTTTTGTATTTTTTTTAAAGAGTTTATGTTGTGCTATTTCTACACCATTTAGTCCAAGTAGGTAATCTTTAACAATCGCAAACCTAGCGCAGGAATGAGGCAAGGGTTTTGTGCCTTTGCTTCCTGTGCGTGAAGATAGTAATGGCAGCACCTTTATCCAACACTATTCAAGAAACATAACCGGAAACAAACCACAATGTTTTCCAAAGTAATAATCTCTTGCCCAGGCATCATCTGCTATTGAATTAGTATAGATTTGAACAACCCGATACTCAGGCAGAGGAAGCCCACATGCTTATCTACGCCTAATTCCTGCGCCAGATTTCCTATTTTTATAAACCATAAATACTTGGATTATTTGGGGTCAAGACAAAAACAATTTCTAATGTTACGGATAATCTTACTTTTTACGATACTTTCAATAGCATCTTTTGTGCATGGACAAAAGAATAAAAGCGTTGAACTTGATTTTATTGGGCGTTTTAACAAGCATGCAGATTATACAACCCGCTTTTATGACAGAACCTATACAAATGACACAAAATTGTGGGGATATAGTTATGGTGCAAACGTAAACTTCTTTCAGCCATTAACTCATAAACTCAAACTCAAAATTGGTGCAGGCTACTACCAATTGGGTGTTGACAAAATAGAGCAGACAACAAGGGTGAACACTATTGCACCTGGAAGGACAATAGATTACAATCATCCCACAGGAATACAGCCCCTATTTGCGACCGACTATTACAAATATTACAACCTTACTTTGACTGGTGGTATTATGTATGAGCAAAAATTGAAAAAGCAATGGAACTATAGCATTGGTGGAGACTTTAGTTATCTATATACTTTTTCTCAGCTTTACAACATTTCCTATGACAATTCAAAATATCGAACAAACAATGGCAAAACACTTGGTTTCGGAATAAATTCATATTTAGGTTTAGTTCGTAGGTTTCGTAACAACAAGTTTTATATCAATCCTAAAATCATCATTCCAGTATATCAGCAGCTTCGGGGTGACCAAGTATTCGGCGAAGACAATAGCCTAAAAATGGAAAAATGGTTAAATGGCATTGGGCTATCTCTTGCTATCGGAAAATATTTCTAACGTTGCAAGG
>JBKJNM010000084.1:0-4777 GCA_046593655.1 Lacibacter sp.
CCTTACAGGATTATCTGCTGCTACCTGGTCTTCCAATGTAGCAAAGTAGGTTTGATGACGGCGGCTTCCTTGTATAAATTGCATACCTGTTACATAACAAAAATCATACGCTGTTTATGCAATTAACAATGTGTGTATATTTGTTTTGACAGCGATGGTTTTTTCACAAACTGACGTTGTACGCCATTCCCCTTTAAATTAATGAACTACGGGATGATTCAGCAGGATAAAGCGCCCGACGGTTGCCAGGCTGTAGGGATGTTCAGTCGGCAGTTGCAAAAAAAATAAAAGGCGTTTATCTGGCATATAATAAAACAGGCGAATTTACCAAGCGCAAATGGTTCAAAGATATCGTGCATTACAATCAGGATGCGTTGAATGACATCGGCACAAAAACTGCCGAATTTGTTTTCAACGTTTCAAATGTGAAAGCAAAATGAACTCTCAAAGTAATTGAACCAACAAATTGGATTTGATGGCGATGGTGCAACCGGTTGCTGGTGCCAATAAATTTACCGATCCTTGCTATTAGGGGCCATCATTATCAATGCACCATTGATTGGTTTTTGAAATTACAAGAAAATTGTAAGGATACCCCCCATCAACCAAATCTTGAAGCTTTTTCACGCAAAACGATTTGCTTCCCGGGCTGGTTTTTTGTCTGATGCCAAAATATTTTTTTTTCCGGATGTACAAAATTGTGTGTTACTTGCTACACGTTGCTCCAAGCGCCAATCTTTGTCAGCAAATAAATCATATCCAAACCAGTAATGCAGTGTTAGCCAATATCAAGAAGTGTTAATTTATTTTCTGATTAAAAAAAACTTCATACGCTCATTATTAACAGCCGATAGTAATATCTTTTGTTTACCAGTAGTTTGTATTATTTTCATATCCTTAACATCCCTTTTTAAAACCAACCCGCTGATGGATGGTTTAACAAAAGAAAAATTTCCTTTGCCATCTCCATGTAAAAAGCAGCCATAAGAAGCATCGTACCGACCTGTCATTACATCCACCTAGTATTCATTAATTGCGAATAACAAATCCATTTTCCAACTCTGTCAACATCGCTTTGGTTAAGGCTAGCTTCATTTTCAACCATTTTTCAATTTTCAATAGTGATTATTCACATTCAAGTCCCGCAGGTATTGCAGTATCATAGTAATAAAAGCTCCACTACAGGCACTGCTACATTTGGTTTCTTTACAGGCAGTGTTAAGATGATATCATTTCCTTCAACTTTATATTTTACTTAAGCATCATGCAGAAACCGTGCATATTTTATTTTTCCTTTATAGCCCGGCAATGACAATGCCTGAGCATTGAAATTCATCAGGTGAACATATATTTTTTTTTCTGTCTGGTTATAAGTAAGCAATGTATTTTCTGGAACAGCAAATGCCGCAGGTGCCTGTTTGCAATTATAAATTGATTGGTTGTTATACTTCATCCAGATACCCATACTGTCTAATGCAAGATTGGCCCGGTAATCAAAATACCCTCGGGCGGTAGGCCCTACATTTAGTAAAAGGTTGCCGCCCTTACTTACTGCAGTAATTAATAAAGTCAGCAACTCATGATTTGTTTTCCAACTGTTTTCATCGCGGAAATAGCCCCATGAACCTGAAAAGGTTTGGCAGGTTTCAAAGGGTGTGCCGGCATATTTATCAAGGTCGTCTGGCTTTACCTGTTCTGGCGTTACAAAATCGGCACCATCTTTATAGTCATTCAAATCAAGCCGGTTATCAACAAGAATACCTGGTTGAAGTTTTCTTATCATCTTCAGTAATTCAATAGAACCCTAGTCATTTTTATCTTTGCCATGGCCATTGCTATCGGGATAAGAAAAATCGAGCCACAGAATATCTATCTTGCCATAATTGGTCAATAACTCTTTTACCTGGTTATGAAGATATGTTTTGTACTTATTCCAGTCTTTGCCTTTGTTTATTCTGGCATAGGCAGAATCTGATTCATCCCGTGGTTGTTGAGGATGATAAATATCCACAATAAAGTCAGGATGATGCCAAAAAGTTACTTGATTACATGCTCCAATATCACCTCGGTTATATACGCATGCTGTTAACAGATGAGCAGCAAACCAACTAGCATCCTGCTGCAACTTTGGAAGGTACATTTAGTACAAACAACCCACAGGCAAACAGCATGGTAAACTATGAAAAATCATTTTATAATATTAACAATATTCCCCACTAGTCTCACTGGCGCAGGTCTCTCGACCTGATGCCTTACCGTTACTTGAACCCCTACTGATAAACTTTTTTGCCAATGTTGGTATTGTATTAAATATGTTATAGATGGTGATAAAAACTAGTGCACTGTAAAAATTTTGGTCAACTCAAAAGCTGCTTAAAAAAACAATGATTCAAGGGAAACAGCAATCTATACCACTTCATACTGTCTAAGAAGCCGTCTAAATTTAGTTTTACAGACTTTGATATAATGCCAAAGGGGCCAATTTTACCACTGTTGAACGGAGCGTCGCCAATGTCGCTGCTATGAAATACCGAAGCTGGTTAACCAATAAATTATTTTTAGACAACTGTCTAAGATATCTTAAGTTTCAATTCATCGGTAAAACATACCATTTACCGGGTTGGGTTTTTAGTTCAATGTTATTCCCTCTATTTTTAATTTTACAATTACCCCCAACTTTTGAAAATACTCTTGAACTTACCAGCCCGCCATCCTTCCATTTCATATCTACTACAAATCCCCCCCTTGCACAAAGGCCTTTTACTTCTCCATCTTTCCACGATGCCGGCAATGCAGGAAGCAGTTCAATAAATCCTTCCTGGCTTTGCAACAGCATTTCTGCAATGCCGGCAGTTGCTCCAAAATTTCCATCAATTTGAAAGGG
This sequence comes from Lacibacter sp., assembly GCA_046593655.1. Classification (GTDB taxonomy): domain Bacteria; phylum Bacteroidota; class Bacteroidia; order Chitinophagales; family Chitinophagaceae; genus Lacibacter. Next base: position 2,885 of record JBKJNM010000084.1, read on the forward strand.
TGGATTAAGATTAAATAAATTATCAGCTGACTTTTTTATAAGAATATCATTCAACGCATCCAAAGCATGATCACCGCTTTTTAGTCTTGCATACAAGTTAGTAACCCAGGCTGCACTCCAGCCCGTATGTCCACCACCATGTTGCAGTCGGTACTCCAAAGATTTTCGGGCTGCTACCATATACTCCGGTGTTTGTGCATTGTTAAAAGCATTACCAGGATACAAGGCGTACAAATGGGACAAGTGCCGGTGCCCAGGTTCCGTTTCCCTGTATTGCTTTGCCCACTCCATGATGCGCCCATCATCCCCAATTTGTACTTTCAATAAATTATTTTTTGCAGATATTATCTGATTAATCAATTCATCTTTATCATTTAATATTACTGAACCACTAATCACATTGGCAAAAAGTTCTTCAAAGATTTCCTGGTCATGCGATGGTCCCATACTGATGGTGCCCTGGCTGCCATCACTGGCTTCAAATCCATTTTCCGGAGAGGCTGCCGGGCCTGAAACCAACTTGCCGGTTGTGGAATCGGTTACCAGCCAGTTTAAATAAAATTTGGCAAAATTCTTTAAGGTAGGAAATACGTTTTGTAAATATTTTTTATCCTTGGTAAAAAGATAATGCTCCCAGAGGTGCTGACAAATCCACCCGCTTGCACCGGAAATAAGCCCCCAGGAAGGATGTTCGCCGGGAGATGTGTAACCCCACACATTGATGATTGGACCAATACAACAGCCTTTCATATTGAATTGTACGGAAGCCGATCTTGTGGCAGGCTTTTCAATTTGCTGAATAAATTTGGTAAGGGATAAATGCAGTTCGCTGAGATTGGTATTTTCGGCCAGCCAATAATTCATTTGAACGTTGATATCTGTGTGGTAATCGCCGTTCCAGGGAGTTTGAATTTCATTGGCCCAGATGCCCTGTAAATTCGCAGGCAATGTATTTTCCCTTGAGGACGAAATTAACAGGTACCTGCCATATTGAAAATACAATTGTGCTAAATAATGATCGTCTTTTGTTTCCTTAATTTTATTGAGCCTGACATCGGTGGGTAAATTATCCTCCATTGATTCATCGGTTAATTGCAATGAAACCCGTTTGAAATATTTTTGATAATCTGCGATATGCATTTGCTTCATTTGAGAAAAATCTTTTGCGAATGCCTTATCCAAATTATCCCGGCTAATTTTTATGTAATCCCTTCCTTTATATACGGGGTATTCAGGTAAATAATCAGTGGATGCGGTCAGGTACAAAATCACCTCATCTGCATTTTTTACTACAAGCTGGTTATTTAAAATAGATTGCTGCCCGCCTTTCAATTTAGCTTTCAGTCTTGCCATGTATTCCATTCCACTTCCACCATTTCCATTGTCTAAAGCCCCAGACATTATTAATTCCCCCTTTAAGGATGTAGTAGTAAATCTTTCTGGCCGGTTGAGCATTGCGGTAAAACTAATGGCACCGCTTTTATTTGCCGTAAACTTTACTACCATTGCGTTACCAGGGGCGCTGATAAAATATTCCCGTGTAAAACCAACACCATCCTGTTGGTAGTTTACATGGGCAATTGCATTGTTCAAATTCAGATCACGATAATATTGGGTATAATTCTTTTTTGTTCCAAAATCAATCCATAAATCACCCAGGGTTTGAAAACAACCGAATGGCACATTGGCGCCATTGCCGTTACCCGAACCTTTCCCTTTGCAAACCTGGGTTCTATTGGTCAATTCGGTAGCTTCTTTAAATTTCCCTTCAAATAACAACTTACGTATTTCAGCTAAATACTTTGGAGCTTCCGGGTTATCATTATCGGTATTGCTGCCACTCCATAAAGTTTTTTCATTGAGCTGGATGCGTTCCCTGTTTACATCACCAAA
>JBKJNM010000112.1:0-4625 GCA_046593655.1 Lacibacter sp.
GCCAAACCATGTACCATTATCCTGCAACCCGCCATATACATTGTAAGGCTTTGCATCATCAACTGCAATGCCGTAGAATTGTGCTACAGATGGCGAATTAGCTTTATACCAGTTCTCACCATCATCATAAGAAATATTTAAACCACCATCATTACCATTGATGATATGTGAATCTTTCTTTGGATTAAACCACAGCACATGATGATCAGAATGTACATTGCCCTTGTCAATATTCTTAAATGTTTTTCCTCCATCTTTACTCAACCATGCATTTACACCTAACACCACAATCTTATCTGCATTGGTGGGCGATACATATATTTTGGCGAAATAATAACCATAGGTACTGAAAGCCTGCGGTAATTTATTATTGACTAGTTTCCATGTTTTTCCTGCATCATCACTACGGTACACTTCACAACCTTTGATGCCTGAATTGGTGAAGCCGTCATCACCTGCATCAAAAAAATCCCATAATGCAACCGGCTGTATCTTATTACTGTTCACCATTTCTTTTACAACTGTTGCAGTATATTTTGCAGGGAAACGCTGACGACGCATAAATGAATCCAGCTTTTTATCATCCAATGCCATGAATGTTTCTTTGGTCATGGTTTTGAAATGCTTAAGCTGAATAGTTGTATCACCTGTTGTTGGTCTTCTGCGGCTGGTATCAGTACTTATATCATAATTATCTATAACCGCATAAACTGTATTGGGATTCTGCGCAAAAACAGACAACCCAATTCTTCCCAATTTTTTTCCTTCAGCAAAGCCACTGCCGGGTGCAGTAATCAATGACCATGTATTACCTCCATCAACGCTTTTATAAATTCCGGATGATGGACCGCTTTCTTCAAAAGTCCATCCTCTTCTTGTACGATACCAAACAGCAGCATACAATTCCATTGGATTGTTGGGATTCATTTCCATTTCAACAGCGCCGGTATTATCATTTACAAACAACGTAAGCTTCCATGTTTTTCCGCCATTAATTGTTTTATATACACCACGTTCTTTATTGGCTGAGTACAAATGACCCAATGCTGCCACCCATGCAGTGTTGGGGTCAGTTGGATGCAATTGAATTTTTCCGATATGATGACTTTCAGGTAAACCGAGATATTCCCATGTTTTACCATCGTCGGTACTTTTATAAACACCATTGCCTGCATAAGAAGAACGACTGCTGTTTACTTCACCTGTACCTACCCAAATGACCCTACTTCCATTCCATTTAACAGCTATATCGCCAATGGTCATCACATCTTCATTATCGAAGATGGGTGTAAAGGATTGACCGTTGTTTTTGCTGTACCACAAACCACCGCTGGCATAGGCTACATAAAATTCGGTGGGGTCGTTTGGGTTGATATCAAAATCACTAACACGGCCACTCATGACTGTTGGACCGATATTCCGGAACTTAGAATCTTTTAACAAAGATTTCTTTTCCAGTTCCTTTCTTACGGTCATTCCTTTTAGTCTTTCATCTGAAGTGCTTGGCTTGATTTGTGCAGTTGAAGCAATGGAAATCAGCAGAAACGAAAGAAGTGGAATAACTTTGCTGAAGCAATTTTTAAAACTTGCAGCCGTTTTTAATTGGTACATCTGGTTTGGTTTTTAAATCTCATGTTTATGAAGCGAAATAACTCAGTTTCAAACTTACGAATGTTGACCTTAAGTGCGTTGGCCCTTGTTCTTTTTTGGATGAACGGTGAGGCGCAGTGTAAAGATTATACCATCAGTATAAAAGGCGATACACTCAATTGTACAGATGTAAAAGGGTTGAAGCAAGGCAAATGGCTGAACCGTTTTGATGAAGTAAGAGGCGAACCTGGTTATGAAGAAGAAGGAGAATACAAAAACGGAAACAAAGAAGGACCGTGGAGAGTGTACACATTGCAAGGCGATGTATTAGCTATTGAAAACTACCGTTGGGGACATAAACATGGTAAGCAACAATATTTTAATGCCATGGGTGATATTGTAAGGGAAGAAGGCTGGCTGGCTCGCAATCCCGAAAAACCAACTGAAACAGTTGAAGTGTATGATATTAACGATCCCAAAAAAGTGTACCTGGTTGAAGTAAAAATGGAAGGCTCCACAACTGCCCATGGTATATGGACCATTTATGAACCGGGCACCGGAAAAATTTTAAAGAAAGAAAATTTCATACTCGGTAAAATTGATGATGGCAGTGGCACGGCCAATGGCATTGTTAAAAAAGAAGAAGGTGAAGGAAATGGAACTACTGTAAAAAAAGAAGAACCAAAAACAAAAGTAAAACCCAAAGAAGTTGAAGCTTACGAAAAGAAAAATTCCGGTAAGAAAAAAATTAAAGTAAGAACGGGGCAAACGGGGGGATAAAATAGTTTGAAGTTTATAGTTTGTAGTTGGGCGTGTTATCCGGTTGGCACTGCGAAGTCGGTTTGCTTTTTTCGAAGCACTATTACCACTCCAAACAATATCTATTCAGATTGCTTCGCCAAACAGCAGGGCTCGCAATGACGCTCCTCATGCTGCCGTCATTGCGACCCGAAGGTTCCGGCAAAAGCGCCGGAAGTAACGAAGCAATGTCATTGCGAGGTACGAAGCAATCTACTTTTCCCCGAAGCACTATTACCACTCCAAACAATATCTATTCAGATTGCTTCGCCAAACAGCAGGGCTCGCAATGACGCTCCTCATGCTGCCGTCATTGCGAGCCGAAGGTTCCGGCCAAAGCGCCGGAAGTAACGAAGCAACGTCATTGCGAGGTACGAAGCAATCTAAAACAACAACTACGCAGATTGCTTTACCAAACAATAGGCTCCATCACAAACCACTTACTACCCCGCTCCCTATATTTTCCTTATTTTGCAGTTACCCATTAAACCAAAGTACTGCATGAGCACCTACGCCATCAAAACTTTCCATAGCGATCTTGAACGACTGAAACATTTCGGCGGCAGCAACAAAGAAACGGCCATACGATTTGCCTTTCAAAAACTGTTGGATGAATATGCCAAAAGCAAAGACCTCATGCTCATTCCCGAGATTAGCTTAAAAACACGCAGCGGTAAAACTGTAACGCCTGATGGTACACTCAAAGACAGGCTGCGCCTCGATCATGGCTATTGGGAAAGTAAAGATGAAGCCGATGATATTGATGAAGAGATACAAAAGAAATTCGCCAAACACTATCCCAACGACAATATTATTTTCGAAGACAGTAATGTTGCTGTACTCATCCAGCATGGCCAGGAGGTAATGCGTACCAAACTGGACGATGAAGAAGTGTTAGACAAACTGCTGACAAAATTTGTGAGCTTCGAACGAAAAGAGATCACTGATTTTCGACAAGCCATTGATAAGTTTCGGGAAGATATTCCCAAGGTAACTGAAACCCTGCACCATATTATTCAACAGCAGTTTGGTGACTCGTCATCGCAAGCTGAAGGTTCCGGCCAAAGCGCCGGAAGTACGACGAAGCAATCTACTTCCATAGAACAGATTGCTTCGCCAAACAACAAGGCTCGCAATGACGTTTTCTATACAGCCTTCCTTGCGTTTCATGAAATGGCGAAGCAAAGCATTAACCCCGACATCAACGAAGAAGATATTAAGGAAATGATGGTGCAGCATATTTTAAGTGCTGATATTTTCAACACTATTTTTGATGAAGCACATTTTCACCAGGAAAATAATATTGCACGGGAACTGAATAAAGTAATCGATACTTTTTTTACCGGTACTACACGCCGCACTACACTTGGCAGCATACAGCACTATTATCAAACCATTAATGCAGCAGCAGCCGGCATTATAGACCACCACGAGAAACAAAAGTTTTTAAAAGTGGTGTACGAAAATTTTTACAAAGCTTATAACCCCAAGGCTGCCGACCGTTTGGGTATTGTATATACACCTAATGAAATTGTACAGTTCATGATCAAGAGCACCGATTATTTACTGCACAAACATTTTGGTAAAACACTGGCCGATAAAAATGTTGACATCCTTGACCCCGCTACAGGTACAGGCACTTTCATTTGCGATATCATTGACTTTTTACCCAAAAACAAATTAGAATATAAATACAAACACGAACTGCATGCCAACGAACTGGCCATACTGCCCTACTATATTGCCAACTTGAATATTGAATACACTTATAAACAAAAAATGGGCAGCTATGCCGAGTTTGAAAGTCTTTGTTTGGTAGATACCTTAGACAATACTGGTTTTAACTGGGTGGGCAAACAAGGCGACCTCTTTGGTGTGAGTGCCGAAAATGCCAAGCGCATTAAAAAACAAAATCAGCGAAAAATATCTGTGATTATTGGCAACCCGCCCTACAATGCGAAACAGGAAAACTATAATTTTCAGAATGCAAACAGAGGATATAAAGAAATTGACAAACGGATAAAAGACACCTACATTAAACAAGGTAAAGCGCAAAGTCAGATTGTGGTATACGATATGTACACAAGGTTTTACCGCTGGGCTATGGATCGTTTAAATGAAAACGGCGTAATTGCTTTTATTACTAACCGAAGTTTTATTGATGGAAGAGCTTTTGATGGATTCCGTAAAACCATACAAACCGAATTTGATTATGCCTACATTATCGACACCAAAAG
>JBKJNM010000105.1:0-15181 GCA_046593655.1 Lacibacter sp.
ATCTCTTTCACATTGCCCTGGATGCCTTTTCCTTATTTTTGACTGAATCTATTGATATATGAAGTTCCTATTCACATTAATTATTTCATTTATTTTTTTTGCCTGTAATAATGAACCGGAAAAGAACGATGATAACCGGGTTGCAACGATTGCTCCGCCGTTAAAACTGAGTTACAGTTTACTAAAAGTATATCCGCATGATACATCTGCTTTTACACAAGGTCTGCAATTTGTAAAAGGTTTTTTGTATGAAGGAACAGGAAATCCTGAAAGAAAGCCGGGCTATTCAAAGTTGCGAAAAGTGGATTTTGCAACCGGTAAAATTTTGAAAGAATATGCTATACCGGAAGCAATTTTTGGTGAGGGTATTACCATATTAGGAGACAAAATTTATCAAATCACTTACAAGGAAAAGAGAGGATTTGTATATAATCTTTCTGATTTTAAATTGCTTAAAGAGTTTTCTTATAGTTCCGAAGGCTGGGGACTTACGAATGATGGAACAAACCTGATTATGAGCGATGGTAGCAGTAATATTTTTTATTGGGACCCTGTTACTTTTAAAGAAGTAAAACGATTAAGCGTACAGGATAATAATGGCTTAAGAAATAACATTAATGAACTTGAATTTATTAATGGCTTTATTTATTCTAATGTATGGCAGAAAGATGAAATTCTGAAGATTGACACCGCTACGGGCAATGTAGTTGGCGTAATGGATATGAGTGAACTTAAAAAAATGTATCCTGATTTGAGTGGTGATAATGACTCCGATAAAGTGTTGAACGGCATTGCATGGGACATCAGTAGCAATCATTTATTCATCACCGGAAAAAACTGGTCAAAGTTGTTTGAAATAAAATTAAATTAAATAAGCACCAATGATTTCTTCCCCCACCTGTTCTACATAAATATGTTCTTCAAGCGTTGTAGCAACTGATAACCCAACATAATCGGGTTGAATAGGAAAGGTTTTATGAGTTCGTTCCACCAACACTAAGGTTTGTATTTTCTTTGGTTGAAAATTTAAAAACGGCTTCAGTGCATACAACATGGTTTTGCCGCTATTTGCAACATCATCAATGAGCAGGATTGATTGATTATTAAACCCGATTTCTCTATCGAAAAAAACTTCAACAGGATATTTTTTATCCAGTGTTACTTCAACCAGTTCTACATGAATGTTGCTGATATCCATCACTTCTTTTGCCAGCAGTTTGGCTACTGTTAAACCACTCTGCCGTATGCCTGCAAAAAACATTTGCTGTTCGTTATAATTACGTTCAGCTATTTCAAAAGCAAGACGTTTTAACTTCCGTGCTGTTGTTTCTTTATCTAAAATGTATTTCTTTTCCATATTAAAAACCGCTTTGAAGGTGCAGTTTAGGTTGTGCAGTAAAGATGCAGATTATAAAGCAATCATCCAACCAATATTCTATGCAATTATTGTCATTTGATACCATAAACAAGTACACATACCTACATTCTTAGTTCTTATCTTAGCAATACAAAAGAAATTGTATGCAGATTGTTCAGCAGGTTTTGTTTGCTATTTGCCTGGGTGCCGCCATTTGGTTCTTTAGTAAAAAGGCAAAAGAAATCCGTCGTAATATTTTATTGGGTGTAGATGAAAACCTGACTGATAACCCTACTCAACGCTGGAAAAATATGCTGCTGCTGGCCTTCGGTCAACAAAAAATGTTCAGGAACCCAATGGTGGCAGTTCTGCATTTATTTGTATATGCCGGTTTTGTAATCATCAATATTGAGGTGCTGGAAATAGTGCTGGATGGGTTGTTCGGTACACATCGTTTGTTCCTTCCTATGCTTGGCAGCTTCTATACATTCCTGATTAACTCGTTTGAGATACTGGCTTTTCTTGTATTAGCTTCCTGTGTTATTTTTTTAATCCGTAGAAACTTCATTCACTTAAAACGTTTCATCAGCAAAGACCTCAATGGCTGGCCCCGTAGCGATGCGAACAATATTCTTATTACAGAAATTGTTTTGATGAGTTTATTCTTACTGATGAACTCTACCGACAGGGCCTTACAATTAAATGCTGCAGAACATTATCAGGAAACCGGCAATTTCGTTCTATCAGGTTTAATTGCTCCTTCACTAACCGGCTTATCAAACGCAACCCTTGTTGCTATTGAACGTAGTGCCTGGTGGTTGCACATTCTCGGCATTCTTGCTTTCTTAAATTATCTCCCATGGAGCAAACACCTGCATATTTTATTGGCATTCCCCAATGCATGGTATGCAAGGCTAACCAAGGCGGGTATTATGGAAAATATGACTTCTGTTCAAAACGAAGTAATGTATATGATGCAGCCTGAACTTGCTCCTGCCAATGCTTCTGCCCCTGCGAAGTTTGGTGCAAAAGATGTTATGGATCTAAGCTGGAAAAGTTTGCTTGACGCATATAGTTGTACCGAATGCGGTCGCTGCTCAGCAGCATGCCCTGCAAATGCAACAGGAAAATTATTGAGCCCCAGGAAAATCATGATGGATACCCGTGATCGTTTGGAAGAGGTGGGTCGTAATATAAATGTCAACAAAGTTTTTAAAGATGATGGCAAGACTTTACTCCACCATTATATTACTGTTGAAGAATTACGTGCATGCACTACCTGCAATGCATGTGTGCAGGAATGCCCGGTGAGTATTAATCCGCTCAGTATTATTTTAGAATTAAGGAGATCCTTAATTATGGAAGACAGTAATGCACCCGGGGAGTGGAATGCGATGTTCAGTAATGTTGAAAATAACTTTGCACCCTGGAAATTGAGCCCCGATGAAAGAGATAAATGGGTGGAAGAAGTTTAGAGTTTTTAGTTGTAATCTTTTGTAAGCATATTGTAGTTCGGTACAACACTTGAAATAGTTTGTATCGCTCAACGTTCATCATCAATGAATATTTTTTTCAAACCCTCCTGTTACTTCTTCTGGATGTTCTAATTGATGAATAGCATCTTTGTGTTTGAAAATGCGGTAAATCTGAAACAACCCGGTAAGTAAAAAAACTCCGCCAATGATCCAGTTTAATAAATGCTGACTTGCATTTAACTGCTCAACCAGCAATCTCCCGCCAAAAATAAATAAACAGTTTCCCGTAAATGTTCCAACAGCAATACCAAGTATATACAAGTTGTAATTCCAGACACCAGGTTTCAGGATTTTTTTGGTGAACAGTACTGTACTCCATCCAAACCAAAACGGAATTTGTACAGGATTAATAAGGCTCATGGTAAAACCCAGCAAGCCCCTATGCATGGTATTGGATAGAAGTATATTGCCGTCTTCGGCTGATGGGTTTGCTGCTGACCAAAAACTAGAAGCAGCCAATGCTAATACAATGACTACCGTCATCCATTCCAAAGCCTTCAATAATTTTTCCTGTTTACGTACCCAATCCATGGCAACAAGCGAAAGGCGTACATAAATAATTTCTGCTGAAAGTGAACCGAGTGAAAACCACAGTGCCGGTGATATACCATCAATGATGCCAATTTGCATGGCGGCAATATTGAGTGTTCCTAAAGGTAGAGAGCCTAAAAAACTGATGATAAAGCCCCACATTAAAATTTTAAGTACCTGCGGCATAAAACAAATATAAAGGCTTGTCTTAAAAAAAAAAGATTATAATTTTCTATCCATTGCATCCAATTCCTTTACAAGCAGTTTATTCAGTCGGAACATTTCCTGCCCATCTTTCAAACTCATATACGCATGGCCTCTTGCCTGATTTTGTTTGCTGATTCTGTATAGGATGATCCAATGTTTCACAATTTCTTTCCAGGCAAAAAAGATGGAATGTTTTGGATCATATATATGTGTGGGGTCGCTTCCTGCGCCATTCAGTTCAATGATGTGAAAGTTTACACCTTTCCTCAAATCTTCCCAGTTATCATACATGATATCAAGCCGGCCGAAATAAAAACCTTGAATCTGCCTGCAGATAATATCCATACTATTGATGAGGGCCTCATCTGTTTTATGGGTCCAGTCTAAAAATTTTGAACCTCTTGCATGATTGCCATAAGGAGCAAGAATCAATTCTTCTCCCTTTGCCAAAATTTTTTGTAACCCTGCTCCATGCATTTGATGCAACTCATTCATCTGTAAAATATATCTTGGCTGTTCGCAAATAAGCAAGTATAATGTTGAAACGCCATCACCCGTTACTTTCATCGGTTCCTTTGCAACAATTCCTGTAATAGTTCCATGTGCAGCATCAGGGTAACGATAATAAAAAATACCCACTTCATGCTTATAATGCGATAGTTTCTGAACTAAAAAATCAACGGTACAAACCGATGCATACTGTTTTAATTCTTCTTCATTCAGTATTTTCTTTACCGCTTTGCCCTGCATGCCAATTGCAGGTTTGGCAATCAATGGATAAACAAACTGATGCTGTTTTATTTGCTGCTCAAAAATATGATATGGAGTAAGGGCTTTTACAAAAATATAAGCAGGATAATATTGTGAAGGGATGAGTGGATAAATGTCCTGTTTCATTTCCATTAAAAAACCTCCATTTGCAATGGAGGGATTAGATGCACTGAAAAAATATTTAAACCCTGCTCTTATAACAAGCCATGCATAATAAGGATAAAGAATACCGTAAATGGTATCAAAGCTCCAGTACTCCCAATTAAACAGCCGAATAAAAAATGGATGATGAGTAAAAAGTTTACGCAGATTCATGAAGTTTGGTTACCGGAATTGTATGATCGGTTTCCTGTACAAATGTTTCATTTGAAAGCAGATCATAATAATGCAGTTTTGAAATTTGATGTTGCTGGTGCAGGGAAGTAATACTAACCGTTAAATACTCATTGCCTCTGTGCATAAGTACATCATTGGCTTGATCTCCATCGCCTGCGAACTGGTGAAAGTTAAGAATATTATTTTCATTGAACACATCATGGTTGCTGATGAAGGTTTTAAACCAGTTCTCTCTTTTTTTAATGACTTCATCTGTATATAAAGTAACAGATGACCAGATAGACGGTTGTTGAGGATTGAGCTCACTGATCGCTTTTTCATAACCATCCCATCTTGCTTCAATCAGGTATTGCTGATCACGGATGACTATTGTAAATGGTTCGATCTTATGGAGATGAATTTGCTCGAACGCTGATATGGGGTGTGGATGATCAAAAATATCCAGAAAAATAAGTCCCCGGCTTTTACGATAAGGAGGATTATAACGGTGATTGACGAAACCGCCGTTGAGTAATACCATGGTATTTCCGTTTTCGTGCAAAGCCATCCAGGTACCACCTGCATTTCCGTCCTTGGGGAATAAAATATTCCCGGATGCAAACGGAAGCCATTGAGGGGGTTGTGCACGAAGCCTTACCTGCTTTTCATCCCTGTTTGAAGTAAGGAAAAAAGAATTGCCCTGCGGAATATAGGTTACTGTGCACATTGCTTTTTATGACTGATGGTAGATGATGCAACGCCGAAGCTTTCGGCAATAGGCCCGGCTGAAAATTCTTTCAACCCAACCCTGATCAATGCCATGTGATGAACCGAGTGCTCCAGATTATACATCAGCTCACGGTAATAATTGGTAGGCAAACTCATGACTGAAGAATCAGCATCACCATAAAATGATTCCAGCTTCATTTCTTTATTACTCCGGTCAATACCTGAAAATATATCAACCAGTAGTTGCTTTGCCAAATCTTTACTGGTTTCAATAGCTACCTCTCTTTTGCGGTGATCATAACATACCATCCCGGCGTCATATCCATTGAGCAAACATTGATACAATTCAATGATGTGCCGCATATGCTGCCCAACGGTTGCTCCCGATAAATGATTGGAAACGGTTATGTACTGCTGGTCGGTCAATTGATCTAATGCTTCAGTTAACTGTACAAAAGAATCTTTAATCGCTTTTATTAATTCCATATTGCAATGTTCCTTAAAATTAATTTCTTTTTGTCAAAACATCCAGTTTTACTTTCAGTTCATTTGAAATGGTATTTTTTCTACCAATATCAAAATCTCTTCGCTTTATTTTAAATTCAGCTTTAAAACGGTATGCGTTGGCTTCGGGACTAACGGTAAAAGGAAAACTGATGTCCTGCATTTTATTTTTGATGGTCAATGTTGCAAACAAAACATAATATCCGGGTGTGGTTGATTTTGCAACTTTGGCTGAAACAAGCTTGATGACAGGGTATTGTTGAACATTAAAATAATCCAGGCCTTTCAGGTGATTGTCTCTTGTATCATTGTCAGTATCTATGCTGGATGAATTGATCGAAATTTGAAAGGAGGAAGCTGAAATGTTTTTTTCATCAAAAACAATCATACCCTTTAATCCTTTAAACATTCCACTTACATCAAACCCTAGGTTACTGATTAAAAACCTTACTGATGATGCCTGATCAACAGGAGCAAAACTCTGTGCAACACTTGTTTGCGAATACCAGAGTGCAAAAAGACATACAATATATTTTACAACCTTCATTTACTTCAATTTATAAGTAATACCAAATGAAAAAGCCGACACCTTATTCCGGAACCGATCGTTAGGTTCAGGCTTTTGCTGTATATTGACGCTTGTTGTATATTCTGTAAATAAAAATTGATACCCTGCCTTTATTCCTATTGTGTTACTAACTCTGTATAAAAAGAACAATTCTGAATTAAGTGTTCCCCTATCGTTATCGCTTACCAATAAAGCATTAAATGCTGTAGGTGATGCGGTAAATGAAGTGTTTGAAGAACTGTTACTGCTGATGAATTGCGGAGACACCGTTTTTCCAAATGTAAACCCAACAGCATCAATATTGAATCCTGCGTAAAACTTCTTTGTAATATTATACCCCAGATTAACAGAAAGATTTAACGCATTTGTTTGAGAAGAACTAACCAATATTGAATCGATATTTTCTTTGATATTTTCTATAAAAAAAACTGCCGGGCCGCTTTTTCCTGATGTAAGTTTAGCTGGTGCAGTCATAAAATATTTATCTTTGCCGAAATATGATGTAAACCTTACTCCCAGCCCCGCTTCAACCTTTTTCTTTTTCCATAGCTTCCGGTTATACACATATGCAAAAGCTGCAGTTCCCTGTTTATTACCCACCGAACCTGTGAGTTCAAGCCAGGATGTGTACTTTTTTAATTCGCTTTGTGCATACACATTCCTCATACCAATAATTACGCAAACGAATAACATGAAGATTTTTGTTTTCATTGCTTTGGAAGTTAAAATTTTGAAATAATATTCCTGATCTGACCCCTGTAAACAAACAACAGAATGGCACTACAGATAAGTACAATCAAAGCATATATAAACAGGAGGCCGCCATCATCCTTTATTTCAATACCCAGTTTTGTTACATGAAAAAATATAGCACCACTCATTAAACCGAGTGCAAGCAATGCTCCAAATGCAATTGTCCCGGGCCATAAAATAAGGATTGACGCAATTAATTCAAATACAGCTGTTCCAATACGCCCCCATGGTTCCATCCCCAGGGTGCTGAAAATATAAACAGATTCTTCATTTCCTGTAAACTTGAAGAAAAGTGTTTGCAACATGATAATAGCAGCTGTTAACCTGAGTATCCAGAGAAAAATGTTGAGAGGTTTACTGATAGACATGATGATAATAGTTAAAATGATGTTTGTTATGATTTTTTAATCAGCAGCCATTTTACATTTGCTGAATCAATGTATACATCCCTGTTCTTTTCCCATGCTTCTTTTACTTTCAAATTATAATTGAAATACAATTTATTCTTTAAGACCATCCAGGTATCTGCTTGTGTGGGGGCTTTGTAGCCACGTGAAGTTCCGTAAGCACAATATCCTCCATAAGCCGGTTCATACTTTGCTGGAGATTGTTTGAAACTGTCGAGATGTTGTTGTGTTGAAAATAACCAAACAGCATCTTTCCATTTAAAAGAAAATGCATCATTACCTCTTATTGCTTTAGATTCTGTATAAAATGATACTACATCATAACCGCTCAAGGCAATTCCTGAAGGTGAATAAATTTCAGGCTTTTGTGCAAAACTGAAAAATGCAACAAGGAGGAACGCAACTGCTGTAATTAATTGTTTCATGTTATTTACTTGTAAATTTTTAACCAGTTTACATCCGCCTTTGTTTTAAGATTAGCTTCATCTTTATTCCATGTTTTCAATGTATTGTTGAAAAACTTATTATAGAACAAGTATAGCTTTCCGTTGATAATCTTAAATGTTTCCGGGTCTACCTCAACTTTTTCTCCTGTTGCGCCCATAGCATAAGCACACCATCCACCATATTGGGGTTCATATTTTGAAGGATTCTTTTTAAACTCCTCTTTATTGGCTGGATTTGCAAACTGATACTTTAGGCCCTGGTAAACAACACTATTGATACTATTACCTTTTACCGCTTTGCTTGTTGTAAAATAGGCAACAACATCATAGGCTTGCGCTGCAATGCCATTTTGAAGATTATAACCTGCCTGTCGTTTTTGATCCTGTGCAAAAGAATCAATTGAAACGAATATTGCCATCATGATCACAGTTATAATGACTGTTGTTTTTTTCATGTTGCTTATTTAAAACAAAGCTATGAGCACAGAGTAAGGCTGTTTGTCGGCTATCGGACAGCGAGACTGTTTTGCAGATTTTTAACAGAGGGGATTTTTATTATTTGTCGGGTTACATTGATTAATCCCGCAGTTTCCAACTCATTGAGCATGCTGGTTACTGTTTGTCGGCTGCTGCCTATCAACTGAGCAATATCTTCATGTGTAAAGAAATTCTGAATAATGTATTGATCACCATTTTCACTTTTACCTTCTTCTTTTGCCAGCATCAGTAGAAAATTAACAAGCCTGGTTTTTACATCTTTATTTAAAAGATTCACTAAACGGTTTTGAAATTTGTGGAGTTTTTGCCCAACCTGCTTGCTGAAATGGAAAGCAATCTCCGGTTTTTTCTTCAATAGTTTTTCAAAATCATCAATGTTGAAAGCACAAAGTGACACATCGCTTTTATAAGCCTGCGCAAATTCTCCATTCAGGTTATTACGTTCTAATGAAAACTGGCCGAATACTTCTCCTTCCCGGATGATCTCTTTCACTATTTCTTTTCCATCCTCATTAATATATCCAATCTTGATGGTACCACCTTTAAGAAAATATAATTTATTGTGATAAGCCGAATCAAAATAAACATAATCACCCCTCTGCGCTTCAATAAAATGATGTACAAGATTCAGCTCCTCGTACTCTTCATCAGAAATATGAGAGAATAGATCATAATTGCGGATGAGCAGAAATGTTTTGTCAGTGGTCATAATTTACAACTATGAAATTAATCATATTCCTGCAGCAACTTAAAATGCTTTTGCGATTGCTTTAAAAACCGATAGCCTTTTTTAAAACTCCAGTAAGGATATCCATTTCTGTTATTAAACTTGCTTATTTCGTACAACGCCTTCCAGTGTTTTAATATTTCTCTGTAAGCATCAGCCAACTTCATATTACAATCATAGATATGGTTTGGTTCGGCGCCACATCCGTTATACTCAAGAATCATAAAATTCTTTCCTGCCTTCAAATCTTTTATACTTGTTGTTTTAATATCATAACGTCCGTAGTAAAAATGTTTTGCATAATGACTCAATTCATCAAATACCATGTGTAGTTGCCCGTCAATTTCCTGATGGAGGTTGGTAAACTGAGCTCCCCGGTTATGATTACCGGCATAAGACAAATAGAAAATATGATCCTTTTCAATAACTCTGTTTAAACGATGACCATGGCGGTTTTTCATTTCTTTCATACGAAGTTTTGCCCGTGGGTGGATTTCAATCAACTCTTGTAATGTTAAGAGACCATCTCCTTTTACATGCAGCAATTCTTTATTGATGAATCCGCTCACTGTTCCCTTCTGCTGAAGTGGGTGACGATAATAGAACACACTTACTTCAACCGGCAGATCAATGAGGTCCTGCACAATGTATTCAACCGGAATCCGTTCATGGTATTTTCGTAATTGTTCTTCTGTGTCAATCTTCCTGAACAAAATACCTTTCATGCCTACATCGGGTTTAACAATAAAAGGATATTGAAAGCCTGCTTCCTTTAATTGCTGCTTTACCTCATCAAAGGACAGATCTTGCATGATGTAATTGGTACGGGGTACTGTATGCGGCGGCAACTGATCGTACATCTCTTTTTTTCCCTCTCCTTCAAATCCGCCAAATGCAATCGTTGGGTTAGATGGAGTAAAGAACCAAACTGCCCCGCTCCTTATTATATACCATGCCCATACAACGCTGATAGGAAAATAAATGACAGCAAAAGGCCATAGCTCCCAGTTTGTGAATCGTTGAAAAAAATTTTTTACCATGAAGTTCAAAGATAACAGGCACTATTAATATATGAACAAAGCACTGATTGTATTTAAATGCTTTTGCCATAGTTTTGAAACAAATTCATTTGCATGCATGTACCATCAATGGCTGAGATGATTGCCAATAATGAAACCCCCGAAGTTTTATTCTGGGTTGGTTGCGCCGGCAGTTTTGATCAGCGTGCACAAAAGGTCACGAAAGCTTTTGCAGCTATATTGGATAAAGTAGGAATCAAATTTGCCATACTTGGAAAAGAAGAAATGTGTACTGGCGATCCTGCAAGACGTGCAGGTAATGAATTTCTTTTTCAGATGATGGCCTATAATAATATACAGGTGTTGAATGGGTACCAAATTAAAAAAATTGTAACTACCTGCCCGCATTGTTTCAATACATTAAAAAATGAATATCCTGCATTGGGTGGAACGTATGAAGTAATACATCATACTACCTTATTACAACAACTTATTGACGAAGGAAAATTAAAGTTGAAGGAAGGCGGCTCATTCAAGGGGAAAAAAATCACTTATCACGACAGTTGTTATTTAGGCCGTGCCAACAATATTTATGAAGCCCCCCGAAAGGTCCTTGAAGCACTGGATGCGGAACTGGTTGAAATGAAACGGTGCCGGAGTAATGGCCTTTGCTGTGGTGCCGGCGGTGCACAAATGTTTAAGGAAGAAGAAAAAGGTGACACCCGTGTGAATTGGGAACGCACAAATGAAGCCGTTGAAACCGGTGCATCGATTGTAGCTGCCGCATGCCCTTTTTGCAATACCATGTTAACTGATGGGGTAAAAGTAGCAGAAAAAGAAGACCAGGTAAAAGTGATGGATATTGCCGAACTCATTGCCGCCAGTATGTAATTTACTAAGTTAAACTCAGCATACATGAAGCACCTTTTGACAACATTTAACTGGAAAAATTTTTTACAACGAACAGTCTTATTCTTTCTTGTTTTCCTCATCATTCGTTTTCTGGTTGATTGGGTGGAGAATGATATTTCTCTCAACCGCATTATTCAGCAGAGCCTCATCAGATATCTCATTTTTGCTATGATTCTTGGCTTGCTCGACTCCGATACATGGTTCAACAAAAAAACAAATGAATCAAAAAAAGACGAGCCCATCCTTTTTGCAAATTTCAGAGCTGCTGTTTTTCATTATGCCGGTGTTGCATTTTTTATTGCATTACTGTGCGGTGTAATTCTGGTGATCATTAATCTTATCCGCTGGGGTATTGGAACATTTACCGCAAGTAAAAACAATGAGCTATTTCCCGACTGGAATAAATACCTGCTAGTGATTTCGGTAATTGGAATTTGTTTTGCAGCCTATGATGCTTTCCGGAATAATAATCGCATGAAGAAAAAAGACAGTAACAACAACTAACTTATTACAAAACACAACTCTCCATTACCTTTGTATGATGAATCTTGAATTCAAACAACTCCTTCCAATTGACTTTGCTACTGATTCCCGTGTATGGGTTTATCAGAGCAGTCGCTTATTCGGAATGAGTGAGGCTCTTCAGATAGAAGATCTGCTCAACCACTTTACAGAGAACTGGAAAAGTCACGGTACACCTGTAAAGGGATTCGCCACTTTGTTCTTTGGTCAGTTTATTCTGTTAATGGCTGATGAAAATGCAACAGGTGTCAGCGGCTGCAGTACCGATAGCAGTGTTCGTTTAATCAAAGAAATTGAAACCCTTTTTAAAGTATCCATGTTTGACAGGCAGAATCTTGCATTTGTAATAAAAGATAAAGTAGAGCTGCTGCCACTTAATCAATTGCAATATGCAATTGAACATAAATTTATAAGTATTGAGACTATCTATTTTAATAACCTGGTACAAAATAAAGAAGAGCTTCAGAACAATTGGCTCATTCCAATAAAAGAAAGCTGGCTCATGAAAAAAATAACTTCCAAGAGCCAAAAGATCTGATCCGCATTGCCATTCATCCTGTATAACCACTCTGTGTTAGTACAAATCACCCGCTCAAAACAGCCATTCATACTCGTTTTGCAACAACTCATCGCTGGGCATTTTGCCTTAACATTTTGTTGATGCCATCTATCCCGTATTGTTTCCTTTACACCAAAAAAACTTCAGAATTTGTTTAGCATTTGTAACAAAAGAGATTGCTCAGCGTCACATATGCACAAGATCTTTGAAGAAAAATTAATACTCAGTTCAACCAAACTGTCAGTAAGTATGTAATTTTCAAAAATAATTGAAAATATTGTTGGAAGATAGTTTGCCCTGTTGTAACTTTGCAAAGTCAGAACAAAAAAGGTACTCCAAAGCTCCGGTTTATAAATAAACACCGCCTTTAACAGTTTACTTCGAGACAATCCCTGTTAAACTGCACGTTGACTGGTACCACGGTTAAAAAACCAAAAAATAAAACGATTTGCCTTGGTGGCCGGTTAAATTGAAAAAATGACCATTCATCAGCTTAAAAAGCCAAACAAGGTATTATGTATTGCAAAGTACCAGTTTTAAATAGTATCTTTGTTATACAATTGAAAGCAAAGAAATACCGAAAGGATTAAAATAAATAAACACCTTAAACATCAAAATAAATCAGATGACAACAAAATTAACAGTGAATCCCGAAACTAACGGAACACTCAAACAGAACAAAAATTTAAGCAGCAGAATGATGCGTTTCACCGCATCATTACTCCTCTCCGGCTTAGCCCTGGCTGCAATGTCTTTTACACAGGAAGACACAACCAAAAAACAAGAGGAAAACACAATTACAATGCAATCAACTTCAGCTCCTGATAGCTGCTGCACAGTAACCTTTGTAAATGGCATTCATAATATTGTTATTACAAACAGGACTGCTTTCACTGCTGATGTGCGTATTAATAATATGGACATCAATACCTGGGTAAACAGCATGATGGCTTATTCTTTTAAAAATATCAATGTTAACTCAATTGGTTTAGCTGATACTAAAATGGACCTGGTATTTACAAAGGCTGAACTTATTAACCGTAAAATGGCCGTTGCTTTTGGTAAAAACCTGAAAAATGAAACACTAGTTGCTGATGTTGAGTTGAATGAAACATTCAATATAACTGTTGCTGCACCTCTCTTTGGCAAAATGATGAATGCCGAAGCTTCTGATGCCGATGCAATCATGGACAAAACCATGAATGATGATGCTGAAAACAGAATGAAGGCAGCAAGGTTCAGCAAAGCAATCAATTTTGAAAAAACAAATGCTGATGACGAAATGGATTTTATGGTTAATGCATCAGCTTTGAAAAACATTTCACCCCTTGTTGGTCTTAACGCCGATCAGCAAATGGATGAGCTGATCAATCATTCAGGAATGAGCCAGATCCGCCCTGCTACTGCAAAAGATGCCGATCACGGAATAGATGAATTACTCAAAAAAAGAAAATAAGAATTTCTCATATGCAGTTGGTTTAGGTTTAGGGTTGATTTTTATCAACCCTTCCTTTTTTGTTAAGCTTTCTCCAATTACAGAAGTGACAAAGGCTTCTTACGAACAAGCTCATATTTTTGTGCTCCCTTGTAGCATTTAACTGGCAAATTTTAAGTGTGGATGCGCAGGTTAGTAAAAGCTTTGCTCGTCAAATATGGGTTCGCCATTATCAAAAAAAAATTATCAGATGAAACTTATTCTTTCTTCTATTCTTTTTTTACTTTTCACTGCTGCCTTACCGGCACAGCAGATCGTAAACGAAGCAATTATTCAAATGAAAACAGAAACCACTAGTCCTGATGATGGTGGCGGCGGCACCCCACCTGCTTCGGGAGATGGTGAAAGAGTCATGATCAGAATGGGTGAGGGAGAAGTGAAATCGAAAATGTTTTTCAAAAATGGAATGACGAAGATTGAAAGTGACATGGGCATGGGCAAAAACCAGGTAATTATAGATAGTAAAACAAAAACCACCACTACCCTTTTTGAAGCAATGGGTCGTAAAATGGGTTTTTTTACGAACGATGATGAAATGCAGCGTATGATGTCAGGCAGAGATTCTGCAAATGGTGGCGGTCAGCGTATTCAAAATCAACAATTCACCCCTGAAGTATTTATTGAATACCTGAGTGAAACAAAAAAAATAGCCGGCATGGAATGCAAAAAAGCACTTCTTCGTTATAAAAACCGTCGTGGTGAAGAGGTTCAGCAAATTGTTTGGTATAGCCCTGAGTTTATGTTGGGAGAAGGATTTCGTGTACGGGATATGATGCGGATAGCAAACATCCCTGGTTTAAATAAACTGAAAGGTTTCCCGATGGAGTTTGAAACAACAAGACCTAACGGTGGTAAAACGCATTTTACTGTTACCAAAGTAGAACTAAATGCAAAAGTGGATGACAAAGTATTTATTATTCCAAAAGACTATGATATTAAACCAATGAGTGAAATGAGACAACAAGGTGGAAGAAACGGAAACGGTGAAGTTCAGATCAGAGTAAACGGATCAAATTGATTCCTTGAATAGCAGAAGCCCTCCGATACATCGGGGGGCTTTTTCATTTAATTTTGCGCCTCAATACAACAGCATGGCAATTCAGCAACAGATACAACAGGCAGCGATTGACAGTTTGGAAAAACTCTATGGCAAATCGTTTTCAGCAAAAAACTTCCAGATCAATAAAACCAAACTTGAGTTTGAAGGTGATTATACCATTGTGTTATTTTCTTTGCTTAAACCCTTGAGTAAAAGCCCCGATGCCCTGGGAAATGAACTGGGAAAACATCTTGCAGAAAATCATCCACAACTATTTACTTCTTACA
>JBKJNM010000272.1:0-3998 GCA_046593655.1 Lacibacter sp.
GTGTTAGATCTGTTGGGGCCATACGTGCCCAACCACCTGTAGTAATGTACCTGATTGCTTTTGACAAACTACTTTCATCTACATCACCCCAGTTTTTATCTAACCCATCAGCAGCAATATTGTCGGGTGCAAAACCATTGAAAAAATTGGCTTCATTATTTTTATTGATGGTGCGGAACGAAACAGGAAACATAAACCAGTTGCCAACAGGAATAGGATAAAAGCCTACCGGCTTACCATGTGTGTTAGATGGGCCAACCAGTTTTACATCCAGGAAAGGTTTGATGCAGTTGATCGCCATTTCACTGGCAGAAGCAGATTGTTTGCTCACAATAAAAAATACACGATTTAAATTCATCGTTCCTTTCTTCTTATACGTTAAGGTGCTGTTGAAACGGGTGTATTTATCATTAAAAGAATACGTGAGCATCGTTTGTCCGTTACCGGCAGATGGCACTAAATAGTTAAGCATATATTCAGCCAGCATTACATACCCCCCACCATTGTATCTCAAATCAATCACCACATCATTTACACCTGCTGTTGTAAAACGATTGAACACACGGTTAAAATCGGTACGCACCTGGTTGGTATCGCCCAAAAAAGAATTCAAAACAAAGTACCCGATCTTATTAGTGCCCATGCTGTACACAGTATCCAGCAAAAAAGGATTATTGGTAAACACCTGTGAATTGAGTGTGATATTCCTTGTGGTATTATCAGGTAAAATAAAATTGAAGGTGGTGGTTGGGCTGTAATAAACAGCATTCACAATAAAATTCGATTGACTGGTATCGTTAACCTGAACCCCATTAATAGAGTTGATCTTCCAGCCTCTTTTTATATTAGCCATTCCTGCTGCCCCGTTTTTGTCAACAGAAGCAACACGCAGATCAGTTGAAGTACGAAAGAACACCCGCATGCCAAAATCAGCTTCTACCCCACTGCTTACTTTGTTCCATTCACTTTTCAGCATGGCAAAACTCCATCGGTCAACAGGAGCAGTAAAGCCTGGTTCAATACTGTATGGACGTATAGCTTCCATAATCTTATTCGGATCGGAATAGCTTTGTGCATTGAACTCGGAGGGAATATTTTTATACCAGATATAAATATCACGGGCATAAGAAAGAGTGGTATCCTTAACTAATTGATCGGTAGATTTATTATTATTATTCTTATTTTTTTTGCATGCTGTTGCTGATAATAACAATAAAAACATGGCTGAAAAAACAATTCTGTTCATAGTGTAATAAATTATAATTGATATACGAATATGTAATTTAAACTGTTTTTAGTTTTTGTTTGTAAAACGTTAAAAGGTTACATTTCTTTTGTGATTTTAGATGCATTATCCGCTTTGTTCATATTTCGTACCTTGCCGCCCTTGATTATCACAAAACGATTGTTTGATTAATTGATGAACTATGAACAAAGAAGAATTACGCCGTGAGCAGGCATTGGAATATCATTCAAAAGGCCGGCCCGGAAAGATTGAAGTGATCCCCACCAAAGAAGCAAAAACACAACGGGATTTGTCATTGGCTTATTCACCTGGGGTAGCTGCTCCCTGTATGGAAATTCACGCCAATCCTGAAAATGTTTATAAATATACAGCCAAAGGAAATCTGGTTGCAGTCATAAGTAACGGCACGGCGGTTTTAGGTTTGGGTGATATAGGGCCTGAAGCCAGTAAACCAGTAATGGAAGGCAAGGGAGTACTCTTCAAGATCTTTGCTGATATTGATGTATTTGATATTGAGATCAACGAAAAAGATCCTGACAAATTTATACAGATCGTTAAAGCACTGGAGCCAACATTTGGTGGCATTAACCTCGAGGACATCAAATCACCCGAATGTTTTTATATTGAACAGAAGCTAAAAGAGGAAATGAAAATTCCGTTGATGCATGATGATCAGCATGGCACGGCCATCATCAGCGCTGCTGCTTTGTTAAATGCATTGGAACTGCAGGGCAAAAAAATTGAGAAAGTAAAGTTTGTAATAAACGGCGCAGGTGCTGCGGCCATGGCTTGCGTTTTATTATATGAAAGTTTGGGTGCAAAACATGAAAACTTTTTAATGTTCGATCGCAAAGGTGTGATTCATGACGAACGCACAGACCTTGATGAAAACAAAAAGAAATTTGCAGCACATGTAAAGCATCCATCTATGACGTTGATGGATGCTATGAAAAATGCAGATGTATTTATTGGTTTAAGTGTTGGCAATGTGATAACAGGCGAAATGGTGAAGAGCATGGCAAAAAAACCAATTGTATTTGCCATGGCCAATCCTGATCCGGAAATTTCGTACGAAGATGCCATTGCTGCACGTGCTGATATAATTATGGCAACCGGCCGCAGCGATTATCCGAACCAGGTAAACAATGTATTAGGCTTCCCTTATATTTTTCGTGGCGCCCTGGATGTACGTGCAACAACCATCAATGAAGCCATGAAACTGGCGGCGGTTAAAGCATTGGCAGAATTAGCCAAATCAGCTGTACCTGATATTGTGAATATGGCTTACAATGAAAAAACGATCGCATTCGGCCCTAACTATATTATTCCAAAACCACTGGATCCACGTTTATTAAGTTATGTAGCACCTGCTGTTGCCAAAGCAGCCATGGCAAGTGGTGTGGCACAACACCCCATCAACAATTGGGAAGAGTACGAAATGCAACTGCACAAACGATTGGGTACCGATAACCAGTTGATGCGTGCCATTGGCAGTAAAGCAAGGAAAGATCCCAAACGTGTGGTGTTTGTTGATGCAGAAAATGTAAAAGTGCTCAAAGCCGCACAGCTTGCGTTTGAAGAAGGAATTGCTTATCCTATTTTGCTGGGCGATGTAAAAAACATTAAAACCCTTGCAGAAATCAATTCAATTGATCTGGAAGGTATTCCTGTATTAGATCCTAAAGGCGATGAACAGGAAGCAATGCGTGTTGAATTTGGCCGGCAGTTTTTTTTAAAACGTCAACGCAAAGGCATGAACCGTTACGAAGCAAACAAAGTGATGAAAGAGCGTACCCACTTTGGTTGTATGATGGTGGAAACCGGCGAGGCCGATGCCATGATCAGCGGGTTGAGTAGAAAATATGCAGATACTATTCGTCCGGCCTTGCAGATCATTGGTAAAGATGAAACGGTAAGAAAAATTGCAGGCATGTATATCATGCTTACCAAGCGAGGGCCGTTGTTTTTAGCTGATGCAACAATTAATTTCAATCCGAGAGCAGATGAGTTAGCAGATATTACTCAACTGGTAGCAAAAGAAGTAAGAGCATTTGGTGTAACACCACGGGTAGCCATGCTGAGTTATTCTAATTTCGGCAGCAGCGATTCAGGCGAAGCAAAACTAGTGGCAAGGGCAAGAGAAATTGTAAAAGAAAGGGAACCCAATTTAGTTTGTGATGGAGAAGTGCAACCCATTGTTGCTTTTAACCAAGAAATTTTGAAAGAAAATTATCCATTCAGTGAACTGGTGAATGGTGAACCCAATGTGCTCATCTTTCCCAATCTTGCCAGTGGTAATATTGCGTATAACCTGTTGCAGGAAGTAGGCGATGCAGATGCAATAGGACCGATACTGCTGGGTTTGAAAAAACCAGTACATATTTTACAATTAGGCAGCTCCGTGCGTTCTATTTTTAATATGGTATTGATTGCAGTGGTGGATGCACAAATGAAAGGCAATAAAATAAATACACAGGAGGCAGTACAAAAATCGGCCTGGTGGAAACGATTCAGAAAAGTAAGTCATGATATTTAACCGTGAATGGTGAGTGGTGAATAGTGAATGAGAACAGCCAAGAGGCAATAAGTGATTGACCATTAACAAGAAAGTGAACTGTACATATTCATTATGATTGTATCTTCAATAGCCAATAAATTCATTGACCATTGACCATTGACCATTGACCATTGACCATTGACCATTGACCATTGACCATTGACCATTGACCATTGACCATTGACCATTGACCAT
>JBKJNM010000129.1:0-4750 GCA_046593655.1 Lacibacter sp.
GATTTAACCGGCAAACTAATTCATGAGTGAAACGAATATCTAATATTAAGGAACGAATAATATAGCAGTTGAAAACCCCAGGCTTCAGAATAATTGTAATTATCTCTTGAAAATAACATTGAATGGAAAACTCATTCAACAAATGGTCATGAGGTATTAGAAAAGAATAACGACACTTCAATGGTTGTATGAAGAAGTTGAATACAGGGTTTAAGCAAGTTGTGTAAGATATTCCACTAAATAATTCGGTGTTTTTACTGGAATATTTGATAGTATTACGATTGTTTACATAATTACTATTCTGCATCTTTGTAAAGGTTTACCATTACGAGAAGTAAAGCTTCTCCAGGAAACCGTTATTGAACCCGAATTAATCATATATCCTAAGTAAAGCCAATTCCCTATGAAATGTAATATACATTTCCGTAAATATTTGTCAGTAGCTGTTCTGTTGCTTTTTATTCATATGTCAGCAACTGCGCAAAATGAATGTTCTACTGCCGTTACCTTAATTTCTTCAACCGGTTGTAACAATACAAATATTAATTTAAGCAGTGCAACAGCAAGCGCCAGCATTCCTTTAGGTTGCGCTGCGGCAGGAACTTATAATGATTATTGGTATAGGTTTACTGCGGTTGCAACTTTACATACCATAACATTAAGTAATTTAGGACCAAGAATTACTGCCCCACGAATTCAATTATACAGCGGTACCTGTGGTTCACTAACTTCAGTAGGTTGTTCTTCATCACCACATACTTCATTAACACAAACCGGATTAACCATAGGCGTTACTTATTATGTTCGCATTTCACAATTTGGTTCGTTTGGTGCTAGTGGTAATTATAGAATGGATGTTTGTATTACGCACCCGCAACCACCGCCATCCAATGATGATTGCAGTGGTGCAACTGTTTTAACACCATCCGCAACATGTACAAATACATCCGGAACATTGTTTTATGCAGCTTCTTCTTCTACAGCAGGAGGCAGCGCACCCTGCGTTACAGGTACCTTATATGATGTGTGGTACAGGTTTACTGCTACATCTACAACTCATGCCATCACACTCAGCAGTCTTGGTTCAAATCTCACAGCTACTTCCACATATATCCAGGTGTTCAGCGGAAGCTGCGGAAGTTTAACCAGTATATCATGTAATACAGCTTCATCCCGTACTGTGTTAACTTCACTAACAGCAGGAACCAGCTATTATATACGCATTTATATTACCAACAATCCAACAGTGCTTCCATCAACAGCATGGACTTTTAATATTTGTGTTCAGAGTAGCCCCACCAATGATGACTGTAGTGGCGCCATTACTTTAACACCCAATGCATCCTGTACAAACACTGCCGGAACTCTTGATCTTGCAACCGTTAGTACACCAACTGTAGGTTGTGCAACAGGAACGAACTTTGATGTATGGTACCAGTTTACAGCTACTACACTCAGTCATACAATTAACTTAAGCAGCCTTGGGTCAAACATCACTGCTCAGCGTATTCAGATATACAGTGGCGCCTGTGGGTCATTAACTTCCCTTGGATGTTCCATTACCCCATCATTAACGCAGGCAGGTTTATTAATTGGAACATCTTACTATATACGTATATCCAATAACGGAACCAACCCTTCTGGTACAGGAGGTGTGGCGGGTTTTAATATTTGTGTTATTACAGGTGCCATACCAAATGATGCCTGTTCAACTCCCATTGTATTAACCAGTAACAGCACGTGTAACCCAACAAATGGAACACTTTTTGGGGCAACCGCCTCATTAGCTGCTATAGTTACAGGAAGTTGTGGTACTCAAAATGCCTCTGACGTTTGGTATAGTTTTGTAGCTCAAGCTGCTTACCCAACTATCAGTTTTACAAATAATGGAATTCCAATAGCTTCTACTAACAGGGCATCTGTACAATTGCTTTCAGGTTCATGTGGCAGCTTTACTTCTTTAATTTGTAATAATTACAATACTTCATTTGGTACGCCTGTTTCCATTGTAACTACAGGTGTAAACAGCGGTGCAGGTTTAACCGTTGGCCAAACTTATTATATCCGTATTTTTTCAAATCAAATAACTGTACCAACAAGTTCCTGGACTTTCTCCTTATGTGTGCAAGACCCATCAAGCGGAACAATAACTCTTGAAACAGCTAAGACTTATGTAAATATTACAAATGCAACTGGTGGCGGAACTGTTGTTGTTGGTAATGTGCTTGAAATTAGGTCAACATTTTATTTATCTGCAGGAACAATAGACAGCTTATCCTTCCAGGATACGTTAAAAGCTGGTGCCGGATTTGCCTATCAGGCAGGCAACCTTGCTTTAAGAACAAACGAAGGCAAGATTTATCCAATAGCAAGCGCTGCTTATACTGAAGCTGTAGATGCCGATGCCGCCTTTGCAGTTGGAAGCGGTGTGGGAACAGATACGATTATAAGGATTAATATGGGAACAAGCCCTACCTCAGCAAGAGGTGGAACGGCAGTTGCTACCACAACTTTGCCGAGAGGGAGTGGAAGGCATTTGGTTATGGCAACGTACCGGGTACAGGTAACTGGCGTGGAAGGCACACGTATTAATTACGGTGGGGGTTCTTTCCGGTATCGAAATCAAAATACAGGTGTGTTTACTACTATTGCTTTGCCAAGAGACAGTTTAATTGTTTATACCAGCCCTGCAGTTTGTCCTAATGCTGTTTCATCTACCAATGTTATTGGTGATGAGTTTAATGGAACTTTTGGAACAGCTACAGGTACCGGTCAAACAAACCGTACCGCATCTCTCAATACAACGTACGGGTACACAACTTTTACTTCCAATTCACCCGGTGATAATTTTCATGGCATCACAAATAATACAGCGGCAGCAGGAACTGTTACTACTACAACACTTGCTAAACCGGCGGCGGCAGGCAACAGGGTATTTAGTGTATGGGATATCAGTGGTGATCATACCGGCGCAACAAATCAGGCAAAAGGAAATCCACCCTGCAACAGTTCATTACCGGTGAGCTCAACCAATCCATGTGGTTATATGATGGTGATCAACTCATCTTACCGAACCGATAATGCTTTTCAGTTTAATGTAAACAATGCCTGCCCTAATACCTTTTATGAAGTATCAGCCTGGTTTAAAAATGTTTGTTATAAATGCGGAGCAGATGAAGATGGAACAGGTTCGTTTTACGGTGGGGGTGATAATATTTACAGGGCTACAGGAACCGGAGACTCCTCAGGAGTTAAACCCAATATTACTTTTAAAGTTAATAACCTGGATTATTATTCAACAGGTGATATTCAATATCAGGGTTTGGGTGGCACACAAACAGGGTCAGACACCTTGAACAATTGGGTTAAAAGAGCTTTTGTTTATAAAACAGATTCAGTTACCACTTCATTCACACTTACACTTCGTAATAATGCTCCCGGTGCAGGTGGTAATGACTGGGCAATAGATGATATTTCCTTTAAAACCTGTTCACCTACTTTAGCCATGAACCCCAGTACAACACCAACCTATTGTCAAAACGGGCAAATTGATATGTCGGTAATAGTGGCTTCTTATTATAATACCTATCAGTATTATCAATGGGAAAGAAGTATTGATGGAGGTAATACCTGGACAGCAGCACCTGAGTTACCTAGTGTGCAAAGTTTTACTTACACGAATATTAGTGGTGAGTACAGGGATACGGTTGTATATCCATCCATACTTGCAACTTCAGCAATGAACGGCTATCGGTACCGTATTAAAGTAGCAACATCAATCTCCGGACTTTCGACTAGTTGTGCGGTGTTCAATAGTGATGATGAAATATTGATTACGGTACAAACTTTGTGTACTGTGTTGCCTGTTGAACTGCTGAAGTTTAATGTACAATTAAATGAAGATAAAGCTCAATTAACATGGACGGCAAAAGAAGATGCAGTGAATGGATATACGATTGAGAGAAGTACAGATGCTGTTCATTTCAATTATGTTGGTTATGTAAATGCTAAAGGCAAATATGGAAGTGAAGAGTTTTATTCCTTTAATGATCCAACTCCGGTTATTGGGAAAGTATATTACCGTTTAAGAATATCTACACTTATAACTGCTGCAAATAAATACAGCGATGTGCTTTCAGTTTCGCTTATTAAAAATAACGGTCTTGAAATTGCAAACCTGGTAAATCCATTTCAAACAAAAATTACTTTTCAATTAAATGCATACAGAAATGAGCTGGTTGAACTGCAGTTAACTGATGCATTGGGTCATCCTTTGATGAGTAAAAAAGTAACTGTAAGTAAAGGTGCAAATGCTATTTCATTTGATGTGCCGCAGCATTTGCAAAAAGGAAGTTATCTACTGCGTATTGTATCAACAAGTGGAGTCATTAACAAAATCATTCAAAAACTATAGTATCTATGGTCAATTATCCTTTTACATAGGTTGATATTTTTATCCTGCCTTGTACTTTCTTTGCTTGTTAATGCATGTGCTTAAAAAATTGATAATCCTTAGTTCATCCTAAGTAGAAACATGTATTGGTTCTGAATAGGCAGTTAGTTCCTTTTATTTTCTGTGACAAGGGTTTACTTTAGTATGCTTAACCACTTCTAAAAAAAGAGGTAGCGTAAACCAATCCGATCCTTATGAAGAAATACAACAGCTTACATCTAAGCTTTTTCTTTCTTTTTCTTTTATTCAGCTTCCATGCAAAGGGTCAGGCTAATGTATTATTGGGTAAAAGTTTTG
>JBKJNM010000250.1:0-3116 GCA_046593655.1 Lacibacter sp.
ATCACTGTAAATAATTTGTTGCCGGGATACACCCGTACCAACCGGCTCGAACATCTGATTGAGAATAATCCGAAAGTTAGCGATGTAAAAGATACCATCCCTATGAAACGGTTTGGAAAACCTGAAGAGTTTGCTGCAGCTGCCGCCTTTATGGTAAGTGACCGGGCAAGTTATATTACAGGTCAGTCTTTGGCAGTTGATGGTGGCTGGATTAAAGGACATTAAATTTTGGGGCGAGTTGATAAGCAGATAACCATTTTACATTTGCTCTAATAAAAAAAAGGATGAACAATGTTCATCCTTTTTTTTATTAATAGTACATATTTTTATTTATCAATCACACTCATCAAATGATGCTTACTCTTGAGCATATATTTTTTACTCTGTTCAATAGAATCCATGATCTGGTCTAGTATAGTTTCAACAGGAGCATTGTAATCAATATCCATTGGTTCCTTAATAGTAACAGTTAGCAGACTCCCTTTCTTTTTAAACTTCAATCCTTTTTTATTGAAGGCACGCCAGAACCCATTGATCACTATGGGTACAACAATGGGCTGATTTTGCTTGATAATATATGCTGTTCCTTTACGACCAGGTGCAAAGGGTTTGGTGGTTCCCTGTGGGAAAGTAATAACCCAACTGTCATTCAATGCACGGGCAATTTTTCTTGTATCTCCGGGATCTAATCCACGTTGTACTTCTTTGCCCTCTGCCCGCCATGTACGCTTTACGGTGATGGCACCTGCTTTGGCAAATAATCGTGTAAGCCATGAATCTTTCATGGTTTCAGCAGCAGCAACAAAATAAACTTTTGTAACAGGGTTCAGTAAATAATACGGGATACCAAGGTTTTTATATCTCCCCCATTTAGCGGCAAAGAAAATATGCAGGAAAACAATTACATCAGCAAAGTAGGTTTGATGATTACTTACAAACAATACATTACGCTTGGGCAAATTCTTTAAATGTTCGGCACCATTTACCTGCAGTTTATTAATAAGTGCAATACCTGGATATGTAATTGCTCCAATAATACCGTATATGATACGGCGCAATAAATTTATATTTTTAATACGCTCAATAAAAGCCGACATGGTTAAAGTTGATTGACGCCTGAAATCAGGAGTTGCAAGATAACAATTTGATAATATACACAAACATTATTTTTCAATCAGTTTTGAGTAAACATATGATGAAATTTTAGTCATTATTTTTGCGACATGCAGTATAAAGCAGTGATTTTTGATATGGATGGTTTACTTATTGATAGTGAACCCCTTTGGCAGGAAGCCGGCAGTGATACCCTGCTTGCATTCGGAGTTGAATTATCGGATGAACAATATCATTCATCAACGGGTTTAAGAACAGAAGAATGGATTGAACATTGGTTCAATCATTTCAATCTTTCTATGGAACAGGCCCCTGCAGCTATTGATACCATTATTGAAAAAGCTGTTGAAAAGATAGGAGCAAAAGGAGTGATCTTTTCAGGTGTGGATCATATCATCCACTTTTTTAAAGAAAGGCATTTCAAAATTGCCATTGCTACCTCCTCTCCTCTTTCATTGGTTGAAGTGGTATTGAAAAAGCTCAACCCTGATTTTGCATTTGATGCCATAACTTCTGCAGAAAAACTTCCGTTCGGCAAACCACATCCACAAGTATATCTTGACTGTGCAGCAACACTCCATATCAATCCAATAAATTGCATTGCCTTCGAAGACTCTTTTAATGGAATGATTGCTGCAAAAGCTGCAAAGATGAAATGTGTGGTTGTACCTGCTGCATCAGCTTACGACGATGTTAAGTGGGGTGCTGCAGATCTGAAGTTGAAAAGCTTGAATGAATTTAATTTATCGCTTTTGAGTCAATAAAAAAGGTAGCGGCATTTCTACCAACATCTTTTTGTATAAGGATAAATATATTTTTATTTAAACGCATTCAACCCTGTTACATCCATTCCTGTAATCAACAGATGAATATCATGTGTTCCTTCATAGGTGATCACACTTTCAAGGTTCATCATGTGGCGCATGATGGGGTATTCGCCGGTAATGCCCATACCACCCAGCATCTGTCTTGCATCTCTGCAAATATTAGTTGCAATTTCACAACTGTTACGTTTGGCCATACTCACTTGTTGTGCTGTTACTTTTCCTTCATTCATCAACACACCCAGGCGCCAGTTGAGTAATTGTGCCTTCGTGATTTCAGTGATCATTTCTGCCAGCTTCTTTTGTTGCAACTGAAACCCACCGATAGGTCTGTCGAACTGCACACGTTGTTGACTGTAACGCAAAGCTGTATCATAGCAATCCATCGCTGCACCAATCACACCCCACGCAATTCCATAACGGGCCTTGGTTAAACAACCCAACGGGCCTTTCAATCCCTGTACATTGGGTAAAATATTTTCTTTCGGAATTTTTACATTATCAAAAACCAATTCTCCGGTTGCGCTTGCCCGTAAGCTCCACTTACCATGTGTTGTGGGGGTAGAAAATCCTTCCATATCTCTTTCAACTATAACTCCTCTTACAATACCTTCTTCATCTTTTGCCCACACTACTGCAAGATGCGAATACGGCGCATTGCTGATCCACATTTTACTACCATTTAGAATCACATGATCCCCTGCATCTTTAATATTAGTCAACATACTACTGGGGTCACTTCCATGATCTGGTTCTGTTAAACCAAAACAACCCAGCCATTCTCCGCTTGCCAGCTTTGGTAAAAAACGCATGCGTTGTTCTTCATTACCATAAGCATAAATGGGATACATGACCAATGATCCTTGCACACTTGCAGTAGAACGCACACCACTATCACCACGTTCCAGTTCCTGCATCATTAAACCATAACTGATATAATCTAATCCACCACCTCCATACTCTTGCGGTACAGTTGGACCAAAACATCCCAGCTCACCCATTTGTTTAACGATCTGTACAGGAAACTCTGCACGCTGGGCATAATCTTCAATGATGGGAGAAATTTCTTTCTTAACATAAGCCCGCACTGTATCACGGATGAGTTTATGTTCTTCTGTTAATAAATCATCTACTAAAAAATAATCGGGGCTTTGAAAGAGGTCTTGTTTTACTGACATA